>JBMSNP010000019.1:0-45487 GCA_049421765.1 Chitinophagaceae bacterium | reverse complement strand
TTCACTGCGCGGCATATCATTAAACTCAAATATTTTCGAGAGATCGAGATCATACTCCCTCGCAATGGCCAGGTAAGAAGTACCCTTTGGCACATAAACCACTTTCGTTTCATTGATCTTAAAAACCCCGATGGGATAATCTGTCTTTTTCGCCACCTGCGGATCGGGCGATTTCACCGGGGCAGGCCCGGCATCCCAGGCCAGGCTGCCGGACTGTACTTCCTGGTTCGGAACATCCGTTTTGGTCAGTTCGGTTGCGGATTCCGTGATCTTGCCAAGGGCGATATATGAATAGGTTTGAAGTCCGTAATCCTCGATCGTCTTGATCAGGGCCATGGCATATCGGGGATTGGTGGCATACCCGGCTTTCTTAAGCCCCCAGGCCCAGCCAGAATAATCGGTGGGATCGAGGTTGAACAGAAAAGCATAGCGCTGGTTGCTTTTCAGGAAGTCCGAATGATCCCGGTAGGAATCCTCGGAAGACGGGTATTTCCTGAAACATTCACCCCTCCGGTCATCATCATGTTTTACGGTTTCCCCGGTCCAGGTGGATTTGCACTTTATCCCGAAATGATTGTTGGAGCGCATCACCAGGTCACTGGTACCTGCCATGGTTTCATTGATCCCCTGGGCCAGCTTGATGGAAGCAGGTACACCTGTCCTTTGCATTTCAGCGATGGCCAGGTCCTTGTACTGGCTGATATACTCCTTCACCAGCTCGGATTGCTGGGCCCCTGCAGGAACCGCTGAGGCGAGACAAACGATCAAAATAAGGTTACTTGCTTTTTGCATAGGTCATGTAGCATTTTCGAATGCCGGGCCGGAACTAATAATATTGAACAGGAAAAACTGGTCTGTCAAAATCATTACCGGTTGAACGTCATCCTTCAGGATTTACAGTTTCCGGATCAGGTAAAGACCGTCACGGACGGTCAAAACCACTTTTTCGATATCGGTACGGTCATTAATAAAGGCATTAAAATCCCTGATCCCTTTCGCACTTTTTCCCGTTACTTTTTCCCCGAGTACCTGCCCGTGAAAAAAGATATTGTCTGCAAAAATAAACCCGTTTTTCCGCAATTGGGGGAAAATCAGGCTAAAATATTGAATATAAGAGGGTTTATCCGCATCAATAAAGACCAGATCCCAGGTTTCCTGCAGCTCAGGGATGATATCTAACGCATTTCCGGTATGGGAAATTATCTGGTCTGCCCGGTCCGACCTGTCAAAAAAAGAACGGGCCAGTTGCGCATCCGGATCCCTCAGCTCGATCGTATGCAGGCGGCCGTCTTCGGTCAGCCCCTTGGCAAGACAAAGAGCGCTGAACCCCGTAAAAGTTCCTATCTCCAGTATGCGCCGGGGCCGGATCATACAGCTGAGCATTTCCAGCAGCTTACCCTGGAGCGGGCCGCTGAGCATATGATGCTCGGGATGATTTTTCCGGGTATACTCGTCTATCTCGCATAGCAACGGGTCCATCGGCGAAGAATTCCGCCCGGCATATTGTTCAGCCAAAGGATGGATCAGATCCAAGGATTTCATTTTTTGCAAAAGTAATCAACCCGCCGTCGCTGGTCAGGCCGGCTGGAGTACCCCGGGTTTTCGCGATATCATCCAAAGCCCGGCAAATGTAAAGATCCCGTTGATTAGGATGAGTTCATTGCCGATTATGTACCCGTTGAATAACGCAGTTGATACTTTTTCCAAACCCAACTGTACATGAAGCTTGGCTTCATACCAGGCGGGATTACTGAGCAGATCCAACACCAATGCAAGCAGTGGAGCCCCGATACAGACCGCCCAGATTTTTTTATTATCAAGCGTCCGCCGGGTCAGGATACCAAATGCAAACAGACCAAGCAGAGGCCCGTAAGTGATCCCCGCGAATTTCAGAATGAAATCGATGATCAGCTTATCATTGATCCACTTGAACAGCAGAACCATCAGAAAAAATACAACGGCAAACGTAAAATGTACTTTCAGCCGGGTACGTTTCTTTTCTTTTTCACTTGCGGATCTTTCCTTGAGATTCAGGATATCAATACAAAAACAGGAAGTCAGTGAAGTGATGGCTCCGTCCACACTGGGAAACAGTGCGGAGATAAGTGCTATGATAAAAATTATCCCGATCGTACCACTAAATGCATCACTCAGTGCAATCGTGGGGAAGAGGTCATCTGGCGGAACGACAATTCCTTTTTCCGAAGCATAGAGATACAATCCACCCCCCAGCACCAGGAACAGAAAATTCACGATCATCATTATCCCGGTAAAAGTCATCATATTTTTTTGTGAATCCTTGAGGTTTTTCACACTGATATTTTTTTGCATCATTTCCTGGTCAAGTCCTGTCATGGCGATAGCTATAAACATGCCTCCCAGTATATGTTTAAGTGCAAAAGAGCCGGACTTTACATCCATATTAAAAATCTGCGTGTAGCCCCGGTCTGCCATCAGGGTCCAGGTACCTCCAAAATCAGTTCCCAGCGCCTTGATGATGACCAGTGTACACACGACCAGGCCGGCCAGCATGCCGGTGGTTTGCAGTGTATCGGTATAGATGATCGTTTTAACCCCGCCTTCAAAAGTGTAAAGCAGAATCAGTACCAGGATCACCAGGGCAGTGGCCTCGAAAGGGATTCCCATCCTGTTAAAAATAAAAGTCTGGAGCACGCTGATGACCAGGTAAAGCCGCGCCGTGGCGCCCACGGTTCGGGAAAGGATAAAAAAGAAAGCCCCGGCCTTGTGCGCATTGATCCCCAGTCTTTTTTCCAGGTAAGTGTAAATACTGGTCAGGTTCATCCGGTAATAAAGCGGGAGCAATACAAAGGCGATGACGATATAACCCAGCAGGTAGCCGAGTACCACCTGGTAGTAAAAGAAATGACTGCCCCCGACGCTCCCGGGCACACTTACAAAAGTTACCCCGCTTAGAGATGTTCCGATCATCCCGAATGCCACCAGCATCCAGTTGCTGTTCCGGTTCCCTATAAAAAAGGACTCATTGTCCGCATTGCGTGACGTATACCAGGCCACGGCGAGAAGCAGTACAAAATAGCCGATCACAAAAAAGAAAAGTACGGTTGGCGACATAATTCAAAATTTCTCTTCGGGCCCCGAGTCCGGAAACCTGAATCCATGAATGATTAAATGTGCAATACCTGATTTTGAAGATAAAGAAATTTATTCTCCCTTTGCCGCAATATACAGGGAATATGATTATACAATCTGTGGCCGTGTTCTGCGGTTCTAAAAAAGGGACAAACCCGGTATTCGCGGATCATGCTGCGGAACTGGGCAGGATCCTGGCGGAAAAAAAGATCAAAATCATTTACGGTGGAGGGAGTGCCGGGCTGATGGGGATCCTGGCGGATCATGCCATGCAGCACGGGGGCGAAGTGATGGGAATCATTCCGAAACTTTTGCTTGAATGGGAAGTGCAGCACCGGGGTATCTCCGAGCTGGTTATTTGCGACGATATGCACGAAAGAAAGAAAAAGATCTACAGCCTGTGCGATGCCGCGGTGATCCTTCCGGGCGGGTTTGGTACACTGGACGAATTGTTTGAGATCGTTACCTGGAACCAGCTGACAATCCATGACAAAGAAATCTTCATCCTCAATTCAGGAGGTTTTTATCAACACCTGACCGAACATATCAGGTTGATGAAAGAAGAAGGATTTCTCTATGAAGAAGCGATCAAAAGAATCCGGGTGCTCGATACCCCCGGGGAGTTCGCGGTATTTTGCAATTGAATCTTCCCGGTTTTACCGGTTTTTCCTCCCGCCGCCGAGGTAGAATATAAACCCGGTACGAAATACCGGCATAACCCGGCCGAACTGATCCCGGTAGGGCGAATTGACATCATTCAGCGCATCGATCATAATGCTTGTATAGAACTGAGACTGGCCCACCATCCTGTTTCCGTATCCCAGTCCGACGAGCAGGCTGGTGGCGCTGGCTTTCTCCCGGTATGTGGTCACCCCGTCAACCACCTCCTTATAAGTGATATCATTGAATTCGAGCTGCCCGCCAAGGAAGATCATGCGCACGGGCCAGACCCGCAGAAAGGGACCGGCTCCAAGCGCCAGGTAGCGGGCCGACTGGTTCGCATAATAGCTGCGCTGGGTAACATAGGTAAGATTGGTGGCAATACCTGCGTCCAGGAAATTATTGATGCTATATCCAATTTCCGGGTTCAGTCCTATGATAAAGCCATTGGAAAATCCCAGGTTAATACCGGAGCCGATAAAGAGATGGTCGGGTTTCCAGCCTCCTTTTTCTTCTTTATCCGGATCATCCTGGGCCTGGATAATTGAAATGGATCCTGCCATCAAGGCCAATAAAAAAAAGAGTTTTTTCATATAGACAGATATTTAATGGTCATAAGACCGGTTTTCTTCCGCAAAGGTTTATCCGGCCGGGAATATTTTCCCCGCGTTAAGGATATTGTTCGGATCAAAACTTTTCTTGATTTCGCGCATCAGGCGGAGCTGGGTGTCCCGGAATACAATATCCATATAGGGTTTCTGGATCAGCCCGATCCCATGTTCCCCGCTGATCGTGCCCCCGAGTGCATGCACCAGCTGAAACAACTCCCGGAGCGCTGCGGTCATTACAGGATTGCCGTGGCTGTTCGGGATACCCGCCTTCCGGATCCGGATATGCAGGTTGCCATCGCCCGCATGTCCGTAGCACACCACTTCAAAATCATGTTTTTTACCAACGGCCTTTACCCCCTTGATGAGGGCCGGTAACTCGGCACGGGGCACGACCGTATCTTCCTCGATGGTATATCCCTCCAGTTTTACCGCTTCGGCCACTTTGCGACGAAGTTTCCAGAGTTCTGCTTTCTGCTGTGCGTCATCTGCAAAATAGATCTCCCCGATATCATAACCCGACAGCAATTCGCTGATGGCCTCCATTTCCTTCATCAAAACATCCATATCGTTACCATCCACTTCAATGATCAGATGGGCCTCGGTATCATCAGTGACGGGAACGGCGCTGCTCTCTACCATCCGGCTTACGATCCGGAGTGCATTGATCTCCACCAGTTCCATGGCACTGGGAGTAAATCCGGCCCTGAAAATGGCGCTGACTGCTTCGCCTGCCTGTTCCAGGTGGCGAAACGGCACCAACATCAACAGGTCAAATTTGGGATGCGGGATAAGCCTTAATACGATCCGGGTAACAATTCCAAGGGTGCCTTCACTGCCCACCACCAGCTGTGTGAGATTATAACCCGTCGAGTTCTTGAGCACATTGGCGCCTGTCCAGATGATTTCTCCGGTGGGGAGTACCATTTGCAGGTTCAGGACATAATCCTTTACTACCCCGTATTTCACCGCCTTGGGTCCACCACTGTTCTCGGAAATATTGCCACCAATAAAACAGGATCCCCGGCTGGCGGGATCCGGGGGATAAAACAGGCCTTTCCCTTTTACTGCGTTTTGCAAGACTTCGGTGATCACTCCCGGCTCGGTCGTAACCTGGAGATTTCGCTCATCAATTTCCAGGATTTCGTTCATCCGTTCGGTTGAAAGCAGAACACCCCCGAGATGCGGCAGAGCTCCGCCGCTGAGACCGGTACCCGCCCCGCGGGGTGTAACCGGTATTTTATGTTTGTTGCATAGCGTCAGGATCTCGCTGATCTCTTCCGCTGTCCGGGGTTTAACCACCACATCCGGGCGGTAGTACAGGTCTTCGGTCTGATCCCGCCCATAATGTTCACGGGATTCTTCATCCGCAAATACAAACGGATCCCCGACGATTTTACGGAATTGATCGACCAGTTCTTCTGCTGACACTGAAACGGTAGGTGTATCCATCATCGGAATTAAAAGGTAAGACTGCAAAAATCGGGATAATCCGGGACACGGAAAAGCCTGTCGGATATTCCTTATCCCGGAGAAATTACCCGAAAACGTAAAGGTTCAAACATTTGAAAAGAAGACAGTTCCCCTACCTGGTTTGACAGGCAAAGACGACTCTAGAAAAGGATCAGTATGTTTTAAAGGAAGGGCACATAGACTCCCGCCGATTACCCATATAGCGATCCACCACACCCTGTTTGGTCAGGGAAAATTCTAGTCCTCCCCGCCCGTTATTGAAATTGCTGAGTGAAGAAGTGGTTACATCATAACTGAAAGTGAAAGTGAGGTCTTTGTAACCGAGTCCAACCATCGGAATGACCGCATCCTTATACCGGTAGTACACTCCGGCGATCAGGACCTTTTCCCCGTCTCCAGAAACATTGTAATGGGCATTCAGTCCGCCTACAATTTCATAGGCACGCGCCTGCAGTGAGCCGTATATGTTGGGATTGATGATCACCTGGTCATTCAGTTTGAAACTGCCGTTCAGGAAAGCGGTATACCGGACGGGCACCCGGTTACTGACGCCGTCCTGTGAAGTAAAGAAAGATTCCTTCGGGCGGTTTACATGCATGGCCGAGAAACCGGCATTCACATAAACATTGTTGTCTGGGAAATAAGCATAATTCATTCCCACCTGCATATCCAGGAAGCTGATGTTGTTGTCATCCAGTTTGGGGGCCACTCCCGTCTGATGTACATCAAAGAATTTTCCGTTCCACTGGCTGGGAAAAGTAAGGTTTGTTGTATTGATCCTTTTATTGGCCCATCCTACATTAAAGCCCAGGCTTACGAGACTGCCCGCATTGATCATCTGGTGGTAGGCAACGGAACCATAAATTTTAGTGGATGTCAGCACGCTGGTACCGGCTACATCCCTTAATATAACACCGCCCAGTCCTAGCCAGCCGGTATTATCGCTGTTTTGCATGGTTTGCCAGTCACCAAAAGCGCTCATCGTCTTATATGGAAAGGGTGTTACTGAGGCCCATTGATTCCGGTAATTGATCCCGATCCGGTAATCGCCATCCGGAATAAACCCTGTGTTAGCGGGATTGGTCAACATGGGAGTATTGAAATATTGAGAAAAATGGAGATCCTGCGACAAAGCGTTGTGCCACCCGCTTTGAGCGACAAGCAGTGCCACTACGAACCGTATGTTAATACTGAATCTCATATCACATTTTCACATTTTCAAATCTTCAAATTATCTTATTAACGTCAAATCTCCCTTTTTAGTTGTCTTGGTTCCGTCTGTAAATTCCACGCTGAGGGTATACACATACACATCCATCGGCTGAACCACACCCCTGACTTTACCATCCCATCCCTGGAAGCGGTTGTTGGTCTCAAACACTTTTTGTCCCCATCGGTTCCAGATCGTAAAGGTCATTTTACCGATTCCAAAACCGCGCACCAGCACCACGCTGTTCTCATCGTTGCTCAGCGGGGTAAACGCACTGGGTACATCCACTACCGATTCGATAAGGGCCCTGACCGGCAGACAAATCGTACTGTCGCAGTCCGCCGCGTTGTAGGCTGTCAGACAGGCATCAAACGTGCCCGTTGCATTATACTGGTGGGTTACAGTTCCCCGCGAAGTTGTCAGCAGGCTGTCTCCGTCTCCGAAAACCCATTTAAACCGAACCGCATCGATTGATGAAAGATTTGTAAAAATGGTGGGTGTATTTGCGATGGGGGGATCCGGATCAGCCCTGAAACCGGGGATAGGATCCTGGAAAACGGTAATGGTAAATGTCGTGTCATGCGACAGGTTGCAGGTTCCCGGGTTAGACGCGGTGAGCCTGACGGTATAAGTGCCTGCATTCTGGTAAAAATGCGTGGGGTTCTCGTCGGTTGAGGTATTTCCCGGTGAACCCGGATCTCCGAAATCCCAACTGAAGGTTATCCCGTTAAGTGATTTGCTGGAGAACGAAGCATTATAAGGCGCACAGCCTGTTGCAGGAGTTTCAATAATTGCCAGTACATTATCGGCAATGCTGATATTGATCAAACTGTCATCAGGACTGTTGCAAAAAGTGGTGTCTTTCAGGATCAGCCTGGCCTGGTAAGAACCGGTTGCCGGGTAGGTATGCAAGACCGCATTTGCAGGGCCGACAAGGGCCGGAACCCTCGGACTTCCATCCCCGAAATCCCAGACCATCGATGTGTCCTGGATCGGTTTGGTGATATTGGTGCTTACAGAATTATTGATAAACTGATAAGTGAATTTCGGACAACCCGGACCAACCGGCTGCCAGGCCGGAAGGAGATCGGCCTTCACATCCCCCACCCTGATGTTCAGGAATGAAGAGTCCCGGACATTGCAGGAGTTGGGGTCAATGGCAACCATCATAACCTGGAAAACACCCACATTGGGATATGTAAAGCTTGCACCTGGAATGGTGGTGGTAAGGTCCGGCGGATTACCCGGAACATAATTGAAATACCATTCATAGGAAACTGCCCGGCCGATGGAATCAAGAAAATCCACTTTCAGCGGGGCGCATCCGGTTGAATCCCGTATCCCTTCGATCTCAGAACGCAGTTCCCCGTCTACCCCGGCTAATTCGAGATCGAATTTCAGCATAGCAAGATTACAACCCGCTCCACTGGCATTATTTGATGTAGACCAGGCACCTGCCGTTGTCGGGAAAATGGGTCTGCCCCCGGTGGGGTCAAGGTTACAGTTGGCACAAACGGCCTGGTAGATGACCCCGTTACGGTCGAACCGGCTGGTGCCTCCGTCAACATGGTCGCATCCTGCATTGGGCCGGTTGGTTTCACCGAAGAAACTTCCGAACAATTGCTGGGTAGCATCTCTTTTCAATACGAAAAAATAAAAATCTTTCCCGTCCGTATTCGATTTGATGGCATCGGCCGTAACAGGGAGACCCGTTGTACCGGCGCTGTTAAACGAGTTGAGTGAACCATAAAATCCGCCCCAGCCGGAAACATAAACGTTCTCACAACGATCGACCAGGAAGGCCGTGATGGAAATATTTGGAGTAGGTGCGCCGGATCCGAAACAGGTGGAATAAATATAACCCGAAAGATCCGCTCTCATTTTTGCGATAAACTGTTTGCCTCCGGGGTTGCTGTAAACTGCATTGATCGGAGTCCAGTTGCCGGTGGTTTGTCCGGTGATATAAGGAAATCCCTTGCTGTCGAACTGAATCCCGAACACCTGGTCTGTTCCGGGGGTTCCGATAAAAGTGGATCGGATCACGGAGGTCCCCGCGCTGTTTATGATAGTGACAAAACCGTCGATGCCCCCGTTGTTTACCGAGCCGATTGTTCCTGTTTCATTTCCCGGGAAAGAACTGGCATCACTTTCCGTGCCGCCGGCCACATAAATGCTGCCATTGGGTGCGACGGAAAGTACGTAGGCTGCATCATTTGAATTCCCCCCAAGAAAACTGGAGAATAAAACGGTACTCAGGGTGGGATTGAATTTGATAAGGACCCCGTCCTGGCTGCCGCCCAGCGCACCCTGGAATGGTGATCCGATCGCAGGGAAATTGGCCGATTGTGTACAGGAAGCCACGATCGCATTTCCCGCTCCATCCAGGATGACTTCACTCCTGCCGTCATCGCCATAATTCTGCTGCAAGGAATTTTTGCTTCGGGTCGGGGAAATATTTACCCCGTCCCAGGAGGATCCCCCGATCCGTCGGGAGCCGATCAGTGCGGTTCCGGCAGCATTTAGTTTGGTAACCACAATATCATAATCCCCGCAGGGACCGACCAGTCCCGCAGCCCCGCCGGTAACCGGATAAGAACCTGTACCCGTGAGTGGGGAATTGCTGCGGCCGGCCATAACCAGGTTTCCGCTGTTGTCCACAATCAGGCTGTGTGGCTGCTCATTCCCGGAACCACCGATATATGTGGCATATACGCGGGATGATCCGTTCGAAGACAATTTGATGATCCCGATATCAAAATCCCCGCCCTGGAAATTGGTCATAAATGCTCCTGTGGATGTGGGGAACCCTGCATCATGCACGATCCCGCCTCCATACATGCTTCCGTCCGGACCATAAGTAGCGGTAAATCCCCAGTTGTCGGCCGAGCTTCCGGAAAATGAACAAAAGACGATCACCGGATCGATCACAAGAGTGGCGTTCCGGTCATAATTACGGACATCAAACTTCACGACATTATCCTTGACCACATATTTACAGGCTATTTCATCTTTTCCCGTATGCCCGGCCTGGTATGTAAATGGCGAGGATTCCTTTAGTTCTCCCACCGATGTAGAGATCGCCAGTTCCTTGTTCTTGACCTGTAATTTATCGACACCCGTATACTTAAGCGCAATCTGTGATACATCACCACCGGGCCTGACCAGGATATCATATTTGAGAAACCCGTTATCGGTATAATAGCGTACATCCACGTTCGGGTAGACATCTTTGAGTGTAATGGCCTGGAACACCTGGCACCCCCCCGCCCAACGTGAGGGATCATTTCCGGTGAAATAGTTATTGTAGGCAGCCATCTTCTTCTCTGGAATCTCTAAAGATGCAGGAGAAGCCCCTTGAAAATCCACATGAAATGCATGGGTTCGGACCATAAATTTTTCGGCCGGCACACCCGGGGCCCGGTCATGAAGCAATCGCATCACATCTGCCACATCCGAGGCATTATACTGGACCATGGTGAAACCGTTCTCGCGTAAAAAGAAATCGCCGTTGCTGACCTTCCCTTTAAACAAGACCCGGCTGTCCCATTGCCCCTTGTTTTCAATGAACTCGATGCTCCCCTGGGTATAGGCAAGCTGTGATAAAAACAAGGCTGTAATTAAGATGAGTGGTAGTTTCAGGGTCGTATTCTTTGATGTATTAAAATAACTCATTTTCATCAGAAACGGATTGAAAACTTCTGTTAACTTATCCTTTTCCTATAGTAATTTCTCTGTAAAAAAAGCCTCCAGCGTATTTTTTCACCTCTTCTGCTGGGCAATCAGGAAATTTTACTCCAGGCAATCCCTCCTTTCTCAGTTTTCAGGTACTCTTTTAACGGCAAATTTTCTGCCGAAATCAGCTCCGGGTCTTTTTCCAGCAAATCCGCCGCCAGGTTTCCCGCCAGCTCCAACAGGGCCCGGTCTTGGACAAGCCGGGCCAACTTAAAGTTTAAAGCCCCGCTCTGGCGGGTCCCCTCTATTTCTCCGGGACCCCGGAGTTCGAGATCTTTTTCTGCTATTTCAAACCCGTTATTGGTGGATGTCATTACCCGGATCCGTTCCCGGGCTTCCTGGCCCAGTTTGGAACCTGTCATCAGGATGCAATAGCTTTTTTCCGCTCCGCGTCCTACCCGTCCCCTTAGCTGGTGTAACTGCGAGAGCCCGAACTTTTCAGCGCTTTCGATCACCATTACCGAGGCGTTTGGAACATCCACACCCACTTCAATGACCGTGGTTGAAACCATGATCTGTGTATCATGTGTAACAAACCGGCGCATATTTTGTTCTTTTTGCTCCGCAGGTTGTCTGCCGTGTACCATGCTGATCCAGTACCTGGGCTCGGGGAAGTAAGCCTTTATGTTTTCGTACCCCTTCATCAGGTTTTCGTAGTCCATTTTGTCGCTTTCCTCGATCAGCGGAAAAATGACATAGACCTGTCTGCCCTTGTCTATTTCTCCCCGTATAAAATCCATCACCTTGCTGCGCTGTGATTCATAACGATGAACCGTCGTCACGGGTTGCCGTCCCGGGGGAAGTTCATTGATGATACTGTAATCAAGGTCTCCGTAAGCCGTCATGGCCAGGGTGCGGGGGATCGGGGTTGCAGTCATCACCAGGATATGCGGGGGAACTGATGCCTTCTGCCATAATTTGGCCCTTTGAGCGACCCCAAACCGGTGTTGCTCATCAATGATCACAATGCCGAGGTTCCGGAATTTAACGACATCCTCAATTACCGCATGGGTGCCGATCAGTATCGACAGGCTGCCTTCTTCCAGTTCCCGAAGTATTTTTTTCCGGTCAGCCGCACGGGTGGAGCCGGTCAGTAATCTTACCGGAACATCCATCTTCTGAAGGAACCGGGTGATCGTGGCAAAATGCTGTTGGGCAAGAATCTCGGTGGGAGCCACGAGGCAAGCCTGAAAGCCGTTATCTGCTGCCAGCAGCATGATCAGGACCGCCACCATCGTTTTTCCGCTTCCTACATCCCCCTGGAGCAGGCGGTTCATTTGTTTCCCGGTAGCCGTATCAGCCCTGATTTCCCTGATAACCCTTTTTTGAGCATTTGTAAGCTCAAAAGGAAGGTGTTCACGGTAAAAAGTATTGAAAAGATCGCCGACCTTGTCAAACATGACACCCCGCGAATACCGGTGCCGGCCTGTTCGGATCAGTCCCATCCTTACCTGGGCTGTAAACAGTTCTTCAAATTTCAACCGTTGAACGGCCGCCTCAAATTCTGCAGCCGACTGGGGGAAATGAATCTGCCTGAAAGCCTGGTACCGGTCGATCAGCTTTAAGCGGGTCCGAATCTCCTGCGGAAGGTTTTCCGGGATATCCCGGCGTTGAAGCATTCCGATTAAGGTGTTGGTGAGTTTGCCGATCTGCCGGCCACCCAACCCCCTGGATTTGAGCTTTTCCGTGGTGGAATATACCGGCTCCAGAAAATTCTTTTCAAAAGGCTGATCCGGCCTGATCAGTTCCAGTTCGGGATGCACGATCTGGGGGCGGCCATTGTAAAATCCGACCCGTCCGTAAACCAGGTAAGATTGTCCGGTTTCCAGTAGTTTCTGGACCCAGTTGATTCCCTGGAACCAGGTAAGTTCTAACGTGCCGGTTTTGTCCTGTAATTCGGCCACCAGTCTTTTCCCAGCCCGCTGACCGATCAATTCATAACGGAGCAGCACACCCGATACCTGGGCAAAGTCTGTATCCGGATGAATTTCACTGATGGAAGTGACCCTGGTCCGGTCAATATGCCGGTAAGGAAAATGGGAAAGCAGGTCCCCGAAAGTAAAAATTCCCAATTCCTTTTTCAGCAGATCTGCCCGCTGGGGGCCAACCCCCTTGATGTATTCAACAGGATTGGATAATATGTTTGATAAATGGCTGATGTATGGCTGTTTCCTGCAAAAATACGGCATCGCACCGCTGTGAAGGGGCTGGTTGTTGCCATCTTTCCCGGCATCTGGAGTTTATTCCAGCGCCTGCCTAAGGGATTTTTCCCATAGCGCGGTCTGTTTTTTCCGGGCAAACCGGATCCACCCCCGCACCAGGCAATAATTCATAAAAACAAAATAGAAAGGGATCGTAAACAAACCGGCCCGTTTCCCGGAACGGATATAAAACCACCCGAACAGGGCAAAGAGGTAAAACAAGCCCTGCAACAGGAGAAAAGTATTATACCAATGACCCCGGATCCCGATCACCAGGAGAATATTGGTAACCAGCAGGACCCCCAGCGCAAGGGGGCAACCCACCCAGCGTAACAGCCTTCTGGAAAAAAACTGAAAGGCGAGCATCGGGTGGCGGAAGAAATTAAGACATCCTTTAAGATATGCGAGTGACTGAAATGCACCGGATGAGATCCGGATCTTTCTTTTTTCCTCTTCGGCCAGTGAGGCTGACGGCGATTCGGTGGCGAATGCATCCGGCTCGTATTCGATCCGGTACCCTTGCAGGCACACCTGCATCGAGATCACAAAATCATCGAGTATCACTTCCCGGTCGAGTGACCGGAAAAGCTCTGAACGAATAGAGAAGAGTTCTCCTGATGCGCCTGTTACGGTATAGAGCTCCGCATCCATTCTTTTCATGAACGATTCATACTGCCAGTAAATTCCTTCGGCCTCCCCGACCGCGGATGCGAAATGATTACGCAGGATCTTTTTCTCTCCCGCCACGCCCCCTACATCCGGGTCGCTGTAATGTTCAACCATTTTTTTCAGCGATTCGGGGTTGAGCATGCAGTTGGCATCACTGAAAACAACGACCGGTTCCCAGACCTGGCACATGGCTCTTTTGATCGCTGCATATTTTCCTTCTCTTTCTGGTTGATGAAGCAGTTGTACGGCCGGGAATTTGCGGACTTTATCAGCAGATCTGTCATCCGATCCGTCGGTCACAACCACTATGCGAAGCCGCCCGGGTGGATAATCCAGCGCGAGGCTGTTGATGATCTTTTGCTCCAACACGGCTTCTTCATTATATGCTGCAATTACAAGCGCCAGGGCCGGCCATTCCCCTGCCGGTGGAATCCTTTTTTTTACAAAAAGGACCCGGATATTGTTCAGGAAATAAACGAGCAGTCCGTACCCGGCATACCCATAAAACAGAATCGCCAGGCTGAACCAGAATAAAAATGTCAGAATATCCATGTTTTCAGGATGTGAAAATTACGGTCGCTCCCGGGCAAATATCCTAAGATATAACCGGAATATCGCTATCTCTCAGGGGGAAACAGGGGAATAACGTTGGTCTGGCAATAAAATCCCTTGTGAAATATACGCACCTTTGCTAATTTGCTATACGGATCAATACCCAACCAGAAAAACCAATACCGGACCATGAAATGCCACTACCTACTGCAGATCGATCTGCCATTTCAGGACTATAAGTTCGCCCTGCTTTGTCTGATCAGCGCATTTGTCGTAACACTCCTGATCATCCCTCCCATCATCAGCCTGATCAACCATTTCCGGCTGCTGGATATACCCAACGAAAGAAAGTCCCACAGGACCCCGGTACCAACCCTGGGGGGAATTGCCATTCTCGGCGGGATGATGACCAGCCTTTTCCTTTGGTTCCCGTTCAGCAACCATCCCGCGCAGATCAGCTTTTTCTTTTCCATCATTGTTCTGTTCGGACTTGGGATCCTGGATGATCTGCGTGATCTCTCTGCCCGATATAAATTTATTATACAGATCGGTCTTTCCGCACTTATCGCAATTTCGGGTATCCGGATCACATCCCTTGAAGGACTGTTTGGATTGACCGAACTGCCGTTGGGAGCCCAGTTTACCCTTACGATCCTTGCCATAACGGGGATCACCAACGCATTCAACCTGATCGACGGAATCGACGGGCTGGCCGGTGGCATCGGGTTTATGAGCCTCGTTACACTCGGTATGTTTCTGACGATGAACGGCGACCCCAATACTGCCCTGATCGCTTTTGCACTGGCTGGCGCTATGCTGGCATTCCTTTATTTTAATTTCAACCCGGCAAGGATATTTATGGGAGATACCGGATCCCTCGTATTGGGATTTGTGATCGCCGTTTTATGCATCCGGCTGATGCACGTGAACCAGGTGGCTGCTGCACCGGCACTGCCACATGCACCGGTATTCGTTTTGGGCATCGTACTGATCCCGGTATTTGATACCCTGCGGGTATTCTCTGTCAGAATATGGAACGGCAAGTCCCCCTTTTTGGCCGACAAAACACATATTCATCACTTGCTAACCAACCAGGGATTCAGCCATGGTTTCGCAGCCAAACTGATATGCTTTCTGCACGGGTTCATACTGATCGAAGTATACTGGCTCCGTGGGTTAAGACCGGAAATCACCCTGGTAATCCTCCTGAGCTTTATGCTCCTTTCCGTGGTTCTGCTAAAGAAAATGGGCCGCCTTACACAACTGATGGCAGGCCGGTCCTGGGCACCCGAAACCGGAACCTGAGACCCGGGACAGATTAGCATTTTGAATGAAACCTCTTGAAAATTCACCGGACCGGCCGGAATTCAACTCATTGGTTCACAGTTCCCTGATTTCCGGAAAGAAAATGCCGGAACCCTTTTTTTGAAAAGGACTTTTCAGGTGCACAGTTCATACAGGAAATTCAGCAATTGACAGCCACAGGACACAGTTCATGTAAGGAAACCGCAGGTTTGGGTTGTCAATGATTAATTTTGAAATCCATAAATCCCCGATTTGCGCAGGTCATTAATTTGCTCCGGATTTTTTTTATTGATCATCGTGCTGAATGCCACGGCGCAGCAGGTAAAAAAATTTTACTTCACGCATTATACCGGCGAGTCTGGCCTGATATCGACAGAAGCTAACACGGTCATCCAGGATCCCGAAGGATATATCTGGATCGGTTCTGTGGATGGACTTCAGCGGTTTGATGGCACACGGTACAAGACCTTCCGGAATCTGCCGGGTGATTCTACGTCCATTCCCTCCAACCACATTACTCAACTGTTGCTGGACAAACGGAAAAATCTATGGATCCTGACTGCAGAAGGCCGGGTTGGTATTTTCAATACACGGAACTTCAGGTTCTATGAAGCTTCTGTAAGAACCCGCCCTGAAACAGCGCGGTCCGCTCTGAAATATTTACAGACAGATGAAGGAGGGCATATTTTTCTCCTGTTCCAAAGCCAGGAACTCCTGACCTGGGATCCAGTCCACAACGAATTCTCGGGGAAAAATAATTTTATCCCGGTACCTCCGGGATCCGGAATCGTCGATTTGGTCCAGCAACCAGGGACCCGTAATTACTGGATCGGGGTGCAGGGCGGAGGGATCTCTCTTTATAACCACGATACCCGGCGGTTGAGTTACCCCGGAAATAATTCCGAGGGCAATGAGGATATCGAAAAACTGGCCGGGCTCCGGGGTGCGTTCAATTTTCATTTTGATAAAAAAGGCCGGTTTTGGTTCCAGGTATGGGGACCGGCTTATCCGTCCGTTTACTGCTATGAAATCAAGGAACCGTCCAAACGCATCTCCCGATTTGAGTTCTCATCCGTTCTGAAAACATATTATGAAACTCACCGGTTTTTCGAACAGGCCGATGGAACCATCTGGGTATACGGGCTTGGTTTGTTTGCCCGTTATCTGGAAGATAAAAAGGAGTTTGAACTCGTTTACAACGGTTTCCAGAATGAACGCAGTATTTCCTATGAAAGAGTGACTGCACTTGCTGAGGACCGAGAAAAAAATATCTGGGTGTGTACAGGCAATAACGGGTTATACCGTTTTAATCCTGCGGAACAATACTTCACCAATGTCCCGCACACCCACCGGGTATCCGGGGCTCCTGGGCATGGAAGCGTGATGAGCTTTGTCAAAACACGCTGGGGAACCGTGCTGGCCGGCACCTGGGGTGATGGCCTGTATCAATATGACCGGCAATTCAATCTGATCCCCACCAATATCCGGGGCATTGATAATAATCTTGGTCCTACAACCTGGTGCCTGACTGCTTCGGCGGACAGCAACACGATCTGGATAGGAGCCCAACCGGGTATTTATGCCATAGACCAGACCCGGCGCTCAGCCTTCTTTTATAATCCTCCCGTGCTGGAAAACCGGACCGTACGGCAGGTCGTTGAAGACAAATCGGGTGATCTGTGGCTGGGGATGAATAATTTCGGGGTATTCCGCTGGAAAGCGGGAGATAAAGTGACCGGAAGGGAAGGCGCTATCACCCGGTTTGATAAGATCCCTACCGTCATGATCAGCAAGATTCTGGTCGACCGGCTTGGGTATATCTGGATCTGCACTTCAAGCCTTGGGCTATATGTGATAGATCCGCGTACCGATTCTCTGGTCTATCATTTCAGCGACACAGCCCGGGACGGATTCAGGATTCCCGAACCCGGTATCTCCTCCATCCTCGAGTACAGCGAAAACGAAATGGTTTTAACCACCGCACACACGGTGCATATTTTTGACCGCAAAAAAAGGACACTATCCCAGATCGGGAAAACGGAATTTATCCCCGGTTCGATCGCCTCAATGGAGCGTGACGAACGTGGTCAGCTTTGGGTATCGGCCACCAGCGGAATTTACAGGATCAATGTCCAGAAAAAGATTTTTGTCCGCTTCAACCGAATCGATGGTATAGAAAATGACCGGTTCACCCTTAGCGCGTCTTACGTGCTCCCAGACGGGCGTATGCTTTTCGGGAGCAGCGAACAGTTTATTGTATTCGATCCTGCCGCAATAATCGTGACCACGGAAAAACCCCAGCCGCGGATTACCGAATTCAAGGTCATGAACAAATCTCTCCTGGTGGATTCGCTTTTGCGACTGAATTCCGTATCACTCAGGCATAATAATAACTCACTGGAAATTGAATTCTCCCCGTTGGTCTTCAGCAGCGGGGTCATGACCCGGTACCGGATGGAAGGTCTGGAGAAAGAATGGAAACTTGCCGGGAAGGACAACCAGGCGATCTACTCATACCTGCCCCCCGGCAAATACGTGTTTCAAATGCAGTCCCTGGATTCAGAAGGGAATATGGAAACTCCGGTAGTTTCCCTTGCCATAAGAGTAAACCCTCCTTTCTGGAAATCCTGGTGGTTCTTCAGCCTGCTTGCCATTGCAGCAGGGGCCCTGCTATATTGGTTTGACAGGGAACGGATGCAAAAAAAGGAAGCGATTGAACGCATGCGGAATACGATTGCGGAAAACCTCCACGGGGAAGTGAACACCGCACTGAACAATATCAATATCCTGAGTGAAATGGCCAGGCTGAAAGCAGACAAAGACCCGGAAAAATCCAAAGAATACCTAGAGCAGATCCATACCAAGAGCCATAATATGATCATCGCCATGGACGATATGCTTTGGAGCCTCGATCCCGGAAACGACAGCATGGAGAAAACAACCGAACGGATGCGGGAATATATCGACGCCCTGAAAAACCGTTATGGCGTGAATATTGACATCGCGGTGGATAAAAAAGTGGAGACCCTCGGGCTGAATATGAAATTGCGTCACGAAGCCTTCCTGATTTTTAAGGAGGGGATCAAGAACCTGGTCATCATGGGAGCGGCGAACTGCCATGTCTATATCCGGTCTGAAAAAAACAATCTCCTGTTCACCACACTTTTCGAGAGTGATCATTGCAATATGCAGCAATTACACAACCTGCTGCACCGTCAGGACCTTGAAAAAAGACTGAATATGATGGGTGCATCCATCGAGGTGGACCTGCACAAAAGCCATTCCTCGATCACCCTTCGGGTGCCGGTAAACTGACGGGTTTATGTCATATTCGCATTTCCCCGGGATATTTGAAAAGAAATACTCGCTGCCCCGATTATTTACCCATCCACTTTTTGAAATCTGTCACCTTTTCGCGACTGACAAGCGCTTCTTTATCCACTGACGGTTTTAACTGAAGGATGAGCCGGTTGCCAAAATAATCCTCGATCTTATCGATGCTGTTGACCGAGACATAAAAAGAACGGCTGATCCGGAAATACTGGTCGGGATTGAGCATTTCTTCCAGTTCGTCCATCGTATAATCCACGACAAACTTCCGGTTGTCTGTTGTCTTGAAAAAATTAAGCCGCCCGTCGCTGTAGAAATAAGCAATATCTTCCACTTCCACGCTTACCAGCTTCTGGCCCAGCTTGACGAGAAAACGCTTCCGGTAATCCCTGGGCTGGAGTTTCTGCTGAAGCTCTTTTACCAGGCTGTCAAGGCTTAGTTCACCTTTCGGAGCGGAGGTCATTTTTTTGAATTTAGAGAGAGCGGCATTCAGTTCGTCCTGCTGGATGGGCTTAAGCAGGTAATCCACACTGTTTACTTTGAACGCCTTCAGGGCGTATTCATCATAGGAAGTTGTAAAAATTACAGGGCTTTTTACATCAGTCAGGTTGAAAACCTCAAAGCTCTGCCCGTCGGCCAGCTCGATATCCATCAGGATCAGGTCGGGTTGCGGGTTGTTTTGTAGCCATTCCACCGTCGACCGGATGCTGTCCGTAACCCCGGTGACTTCAATGGTTCCGTCCACGGCAAACAACGTTTTCCTTAGCTTCTTGACAGCCAGTTCTTCATCTTCGACGATCAGGACTTTCATGTGCTTGTTTTTTTGAATTACATTAATTCCGTTACCGGCAGCCTGTTTTTGCCCGATACACTGTTGTGCCAGATCAGCGGAAGCACCACGGTAAAGTTATTGGCGTCTTCCATAACCTGGAAACCCGGTTGCTTCAGCAGGCTGTATTTGGCCCGTATGTTCTCCAGACCTACCTTGTTGCTGGGGGCTTTCACTGTCCGGCGCTGGAGATTGTTGTTGACGACGAGTTTGTTTCCTGCGGTTGTGAAAATATCAATGACAAGTGGTTTGTTTTTTGAAAGTACATTGTGTTTTACCACGTTCTCCACCAGCAGTTGAAGGGTCAGGGGCGGAAGAAGATACTGGTCATATCGCTTGTCGATATCCATGTGAAGCTGAACCGCTTCCCCGTGCCGGGTTTGAAGCAGCTGGTAATAGGATTCGATAAACTTGATCTCATTCCGTACGGTTGTCAGCCCTTCTTCATTGTTCCGCAACAGGTACCGATACACTTTGCTCAGTTCATTCAGGAAGGCATCCGCTTTTTCGCGGTCTTCCGAGATCAGTGAAGAAAGCGTATTGAAACAGTTGAACAGAAAATGAGGATTTACCTGGCCCTTGAGGGTGTCGAACTCCTGCTGAAGTGATAATTGCTGGATAGACTCTTTTTCCATCCGGGCTTTTTTAAACTGGCTGAGCAGGTACTCGCTTTCATAAAGGGTCTCAAAGATCAGGTTCACACAGAGTCCCAGGATCAGACCCATGATAAGGTCCCATTTCTGCAGCTGGTATCCGAAAATGCGGAAGTAGTCATAAAGAAGAAAAATGAGCAGCACGCTGGGAGGCATGATAATGATCGCCACCAGCGATTTCTGGAGTATTCGCCGGGCGCTCTGGTCGAGCCTGGGAAACTTTTTTTCGGCATACCGGCTATAGGACACATGGCAATACCAGGAAAATATCCCGATCAAAAAAACCAGCGGATAAGAGAAAATCCAGATACGCCAGTCGTGCCAGAGCCGGTCCTTATACATGATCTGGTGCAGGGCCAGGTCGATCACAGGCATACTGAATAAAAAGGACTGAACCTGGAGACGGGGTGGTTTATACCAATTCATAATACCGCCTCCTCTTTATTGGTGATCAATGGCAGGCGGATCGTCCTGTAGCCGACTTCTTCTTCAATTAGTAGCCCCGGCTGGTTCAGCAACCGGTATTTGCTTACGAGGTTATCCAGGCAGCTGCAGGAAAGACCTGACTGATCTGCAGGTTCAGCCGTCATTTTCGGTATCACATTGTGCATGATCACAAAATGTCCGGCGTTATCTGTGAAAAGACTGACCCGGAGCGGGGTATCACGGCAAACGGTATTCTGCGCCATGATATCCTCCGTGATCGCCTGGAGTGTCAGTGGCGGGATCCATTTATCCTTGTCTTCCTCCCGGATGGTTGTGTCGATTTTGAGTGCATCGCAATGTCTTTCCTGGAGTAGATAGATATATGAATCAAGAAAACCAAGTTCGGTCCGTAATGGCACCAATGTTTCATCGTCATTGTGCAGCATATAGCGATACACTTTGCTCATTTCATCGAGAAAACGAATCCCTTTTTTCTCGTCCTCATGGATCAGGCTGGAAAGGGAATTCAGGCTGTTGAACAGAAAATGGGGGTTGATCTGGCTTTTTAATCCCAGCAACCTTCCCTGGCGGTATACCTTCTGGAGTTCCTCCGTTTCTGCGAGGTTGACTTTCCAGCTTTCGTAACGGGCGATCCCTTCATGGAGGAAAGTCAGAAAAATGTTCACAATGGCCATCCCGATATATGCCCAGATAAAACCGGATTCATTAAACTGGTATTCCAGGAAAGGGAAAATTTCATACCCCTTGAAAAGCAAATACAGAAAAAGTCCGGTAAAAAGTATAAAAACGGAGATCATCCAGAATAACCGCTGAAAAACCTGGTTCTCGGAAGGAAACCGGCGCTTTAACATAACTGCGACGCTTCCACAGGCGATGAAATCAATTGTAAAGACCGCGGCTGTAACAAACAGGGTAAAAAAGAAAACCGGACCGATAACGAACAACTTGTTTTGAAAAATGATGCTGTTTATGATCAGGCTCAGGGGCAGAATGATCAGCCCGAGAACCAAATAATCCTTGCTTGTATATCGTGGCAACTTCAGTTTCATTACCCTTTACAAATTATAATCTTTTCGGCATTTTCACAGGTCAGCAAAGATGGGTTGCAGGCTCTGCCGGATGAATTGCCGATATGCCTGTACAAACTGTACAGGCATATTTCCCGGCTCAGTTTCTTACAACTTGCTCAAACTGAATGCCCATCCGCTTTATTTCAGAGAGCTCAATGGCTGCGGGGCCGGTACAACATTCTGAACTGGGTTCGAACTCTTCAGATAGGCAAAAATGGATCGTATATCCTCATCTGTCAGATTTCTGTATACCATCCAGGGCATGGGAGGCAACAAAGGCCGGCTGTTATCCAAACCTTTGGATTTGCCATCCCGCATTGCTTTCAAAAACTGAGCTTCCGACCAGTTCCCGATCCCGGTTTCATCGGATGAAATATTTGAGGCAAAAGACATCCCCCAGGGGCCAACGGCTAAAGTCAGATCCGGTCCCATCATCACCCACCCTTTTTTTACCACGTTGGTATCAACGGATTGAACCGGCCGGTCCGCCGGGTATCCCGAGAAACGAAGTTCCCCGATCATTTCGGGCCCCTGATCTCCCATTCGCTTGGGGGAATGGCAATCATCGCAACCGATGGAATTAACCAGGTACTCTCCTCTTTTTACCAGATCAGTCTGGCTGAGAGGCCTTTTACCATTATCTCCCGCAGATGAGTTTTGACAGGCCAGCAGGATGCAGGCTGATGTTGTGACAAGGGCTCCGGCAATAATTAATGATTTGTATCTCATGGCTGATAAGATTTGATGCCTGCGCTGAAGCAGGCTGGTTAATGGTTTAAAAAATTACGAACCCAAAGATGGGAACCCATTCAGCCGCTGACAATGGGAACATACATGAATTGAGAAAGCCGGAACATGAAATGCGAATTTATTAAAGTCAGCAAATGGCAATCCCGGTCAACGAAACAGATTTTTTAATCGTTCCGGATGAACCGAGTCATCAGGGAAATCAACTTTCAGCGTCGTTTATAAAAGAATGCTATGAGATCTGAAGAAGAAAGTTTGAGACAAAACTTAAACGGGGGATTTCCGTAATAGAATTTTTATACCCCCCCTATATAATTTATTATCAACTAAATAGAAGCCGGTTAAGGAGTTCTTTAAAGCCCCCCCTTAACCTGGGAAAACTGCCTTATCTTATGATATTCCAAACTTTGCGAAAAAAAACAGGCCGAAATAAGAGGTTTTCTTGCAAATTAATAACTACATAAAAGCCGAAATAAATAGAATAAATCGTTTTTCTGCATTATTTTTGCCTGCAATTCAAATCATTATGTGTTTATTAAATGATTTTGAATACCGCCGGTCGAACTATTTGGTCGCCATAATGTTTAACAAACCTTTTAGTATTATTATTGCTGACCTTATTATGACATTATATAACCGGAATGATTTGCGTGTGGTTAGAAATCCGGCTTTGATCAACAAGGGGTTCATTTATATTACCAAATATCAAAATCAATTATGAAAAAGATCCTTTTTTTGCTGGCATTATCGTTTTTGACGATCACAGCAATACAAGCACAGAAAAACTACAAATGGAAGTATCATACATCCGGAGGTGTTTTGGGTGCTTTAAACTTCAGTGAATTCAAGACTTGGGGCTCCAATGCCTCCAACGTGGATTATGACACCAAAACAGGCTGGGGTGCCGGTTTTTGGGTGAATTTCCCGCTGGGCAAAAAACAGGTTTTCTCTTTCGAGCCCCAGCTGCAGTACAATTCATATAATTACTTTGCACCCTATGTACTGCCCCTTCTGCTCAATAAGGGTAATATCAATTATTTTTCTATCCCGCTTCAACTGAAACTGAACCTGGGACATAATTTTGCCGTGGGCATCGGCCCCCAGCTTGACATAACCACTTCGGTGACTGATAAGCAGGGATCTGCCAAAAAAGAAGACTTCAATAATCTCAGCTTTAACTTATTTGGCGGATTTGAACTTTTCCCGCACGGACCTGTAACAGTTTTCGCCCGTTATATTCACGGTTTTTCCGATATGGAAAACCGCACCAACCCCGTGCCCCGCATGGTGGAATATGAGAACCGCAACCTGCAGGCCGGTATCAAGGTCAGACTGTTCGGCAAGCCGACGAAGATCATGCTTGATACAGATGGCGATGGCATCACGGACGACAAAGACAAATGTCCGACCGTTCCGGGTGTTGCCAAATATGATGGTTGCCCGATCCCTGATACCGATGGTGATGGCATCAATGATGATGAAGATAAGTGCCCGACCGTTCCGGGTCTGCGTAAATACCAGGGTTGCCCGATCCCCGATACCGATAAAGACGGCATCAACGATGAAGAAGACAAGTGTCCGACCGTTCCGGGTATTGCCAAATACCAGGGTTGCCCGATCCCCGATACAGACGGTGACGGCATCAACGACGAAGAAGACAAGTGTCCGACCGTTCCGGGTCTGCGCAAATACCAGGGTTGTCCTCCTCCTGACCGTGATGGCGACGGCGTAATTGATGATGAAGACCGTTGTCCGGACACTCCGGGTATCAAGGAAAACTACGGTTGCCCCGAGATCACCGAAGAAGTAAAGAAGAAACTTGAATACGCCGGCAAGAACGTATACTTCAATACCGCAAGCACCAAACTGCTGTCCAAGTCATTCGCTCCTTTGAATGAAGTGGTAAAGATCATGAACGAGAATATGAACCTTCACCTGAAGATCGATGGTCACACCGACTCACAGGGTTCTGACGAATACAACCTGAAACTGAGTGATGGCCGTGCCGCTTCAGTAAAAGCATACCTGGTTGAAAAGGGTATCAGCGAAGACAGGCTGGCCAGCGAAGGTTTTGGTGAGTCCAAGCCGATCGCAGACAACAAAACTTCTGCCGGTCGTGCGAAGAACCGCCGCGTGGAAATGACCCCGCATTACTAATCAATTTCGGATTATATCCAAACGCCCTGCCTCCGCAGGGCGTTTTTTTTTGTCCCACTTTATAACATCTTACAATTAACCATCTTTGCACCTGGAAGCCCCGTGACATCAGGGCTCCAAAAAAAAATGCGATACAGGGATTTTGGAAATACCGGGATGAAGACCAGCGAAACCGGATTTGGCGCCTGGGCAATCGGGGGAGACGCAATGATCGGGCAAACTGCCATCGGATGGGGGCCTGCAGATGACGCACTCTCTGTAAAAGCCATCCATGCGGCCCTTGATGCGGGTATAATTTTTTTTGATACCGCTGATATCTACGGGTTGGGGCATTCTGAATCCCTGTTGGGCAAAACACTGCAGGGAAACCGCGAAGTACTTATCGCCTCCAAAGCCGGGAATGTAGCGAGGAACGGGCAGTTTACCGTGGATTATTCCGAAACGCACATTATCCGTGCCTGTGAGGATTCGCTGCGAAGGCTGAAAAGGGATCATATCGACTTCTATCAACTCCATACGGCCCGGTCAGCTCACCTGGAGCAGGGTGATTGTATTCAAGCCATGCAAACCCTCCAACAACAGGGCAAGATCCGTTACTGGGGGTTATCACTAAATACATTTGAACCCGCCCCGGAAGCGGAATTAATGACGGATAAACAACTGGGAAACGGCTTTCAGCTGGTATTGAATATCCTCAACCAGCAAACCATACCACTGATCCGGACGGCACAGGAAAAAGGATATGGCATCATCGCAAGGATGCCTCTCCAATTCGGGCTGCTTACCGGTAAATTCGATATAAACAATTCATTTGCCGATACTGACCATCGTAAAAACAGGGTCCGTCCCGAACTGGTAACAGCGGTGCACAAAGCATTGATCCCGGTCTGGGAACTTTGTGATAAATACCAATGCACCCGGGCACAGCTGGCCCTGCGTTTTGTCCTTAGTTACCCGGGTGTATCCGTGGTGATACCCGGGATACGCACCCCGGAGCAGGTACGTGATAATACGGGGGCAGATTTCCTGCTTGAGGAATCTGATATAAAAATGATCGAGGAACTGGGCAGGGAAAAGCTGAACGGCATCATGGATATGATCAGAGAACTGGGCTGATGCCCGGTTACGAGTTACCAGAGACCCAGCCAGCGCCAAAAACTTTTCCGGGTTCTTTTTTTGAGATTAACCGGCACTTTAATGATCACCGTTTCTCCTTTCCCTTGCTTATTGGCAATGCTTTGTACGGTCCAGAGATCAGAGAGGTTGTCCCCGTCAATCACACTTCCGCTGTAATCACCCCAGGACATGCCGTCTGCTGCGCCCTCCCCTTCTCCGGCTGAAAGGATCCTTCCTGTAAAACCGGGCGGATCAGATGAACGGTGAATCGTAAAACGCGGGCTTACAAAACGGGTCTCGTCCGCCTGTTGAAAACCGATCAGTACATCACTGTTTTTATTGACAGCGATACTGGTTTGTATATAATTTGAACGGCTGTCACGGATGAGCCCATACTGGAGAGATGCTCCATCGGACAAGCGGAGCTGGTGCCATTGCACCGCGGACCGGCCTTCACAATTGACCGCATGAGAAAACCAGATACTGCCGTTTTGCAGAACTATATTTTTCGGGTTTCTATCCCCGCTGGAAATTTTTTGCGTGGTGCCGGGTTGCGCAGAAGCGGGAGGCCAATCGATATACTTCAAACCATGAGGCTTCCGATACATGACCATGGCAACCGGGTCTCCCCGTTCTCCCATATAAACTTTCCGGAGAATAAACTCGGTATTCCCGACTTCCAGGAAATAAAGGTCATCATCAGGATCCTGTCCAAAGACCGGCAAACCCAGGCTCCCCTTGAAATGATAGACTTTGGCGGGCAATCCCCGTTTGGCATCTGCCGTCCTCATTACAAATGTGTTCTCTTCTCCCCCGGGGAATGAATACCCGATCCATCGACGGCTGAAACCAATCGCTCCCCCGTCTACCCCTGATGGCGCCGGTACCGGATAGGTATTCCAGGCCCCGCGTGGATCATTGGTTTCAGAAACGGAAATATTCACCGGCTTGGTTTTCCCGGGATCATAATACCACCAAAGATCAAAGGCAAAGACCTGGTTGTGGATATCAAAAAACATTTTTGGATCAATCCCGTCATTAAAACAGCGTTGAGATGCGCCTTCCACCGGGTTTCCCTTTTTGTCATATATGATCAATCCGTTATTAGTCGCATGAAGCACAAAGCCCCCCCCAACCGCGATTTGGGGATCGACCTGTCTATAACCGTCCATGGCTCCGTTGAAGAGCGTAAAATCTTCCAACAAGCGGGGGTTTCCGCCCTGTAATCTTTGGGGACAGGTACCTCCATTGGAAAAACTGTTCTTATGAAGGGGATTGATGATCTCAGAACGTGACGGATATATGGGCACTCCCGGCGATTGTGACATACCAATGAAAGTCATAAAAACAGTGAAAACCAGAAATAGTATGTGCATAAAACTGCTTTAACGGATAAAAAATAATGAGCCTTCCGGGATGACGGTTTATTGTAGATGATGGTTCAAGCGGAGCGGCTTATTTTTTTCTAAAGATATTTCGCGCGTCGCTCCCGCGTACCGGACCTTTATCCTGCAATCGAAATCGGGCTGCAGGACCGCAAATTCCAGGGTACCGTTCTTCCAGGACATATCCACTGTGATCCCTCCCCTGGCACGTAATCCCTTTATTGTTCCCTGCTTCCATTCAGTCGGAAGCGCTGGTAAAAGCTCAATAAATCCCTGGTGACTTTGCAAAAGCATTTCCGCAATTCCGGCTCCGCCGCCAAAATTTCCATCGATCTGGAAAGGTGGATGTGCTCCCAGCAGGTTGGCATAAACGCCGCCGCCGGTACTCTTTTTATCGGAATTACCACTGCCCACAAAACGCAATGTTTTTTTTAATGCATCATAGGCCCTTTCCCCGTTTCGCATCCGGGCCCATAGACATATCCGCCAGGTAATGGCCCAGCCTGTTCCTTCATTTGTCCGGATCTCGAGTGACTTCTTCACCGCTTCGGCCAGAACCGGAGTTTGTTCCGTTGTGATGCTGTGCCCGGGAAATGCCGCGAAAAGATGTGAAAGATGACGATGATACGGATCGGCATCCTCCCAGTCGTGGTACCATTCCTGCAAATTTCCTTTTTTTCCCACCTGGTAGGGATAGAGTTTTGCAAGGGCATTCCGGACTTCCTCTTGCATACCCGGATCCAATCCCAGTCGTTTAGCCGCATCCAGGAAATCGTTGAATAATTCCCGGATCATCGCCAGATCCGCCGTACTGCCATAGAGAGTCTGGCCCCGGTATCCCCGATCGGTGACATACACATTTTCCGGGGAAGTGGAAGGTGCGGTAACCAGGAAACCCTGCGGATCCCGGGTCAGGAAATCCAAACAGAACCGGGTGGCCCCTTTTATTAATGGATAGGCTTGCCGGTTAAGAAACTGGGTATCGTTGGTAAACATGAAATGTTCCCATAGATGGGTGGATAACCAGGCACCTCCAAGGGGCCAGTTGGCCCAGCAGGGATCGCCTTTCCCAAAGTCACCTACCGGGTTGGTCATGGCCCAGATATCCGAGTTGTGGTGACAAGTCCAACCCCCTGCTCCATAGTAATTGCGGGCGGTAACAGCACCCGTTTTTGCAAGACTGCCAATGAACTCAAAAAGTGGTTGGTGTAAATCGGAAAGATTACCGGTTTCCACTCCCCAGTAATTCATTTCCGCGTTGATATTCGTGGTATAGTTGCTGCTCCAGGGAGGTCTGATCTTTTCATTCCATAATCCCTGCAGGTTGGGCGGTATCCCCCCGGGCCGGGAAGAACTGATCAGGAGGTAACGACTGTACTGGTAGAACAAAGCAATAAGACTGTAATCTGATTGCCCGTTAGCAAATCCTATGAGTCGGTCCGGGGTGGTCAATTCTTCAAACTGGTGGTTACCGAGATCAATACTGACATGGTCGAAATATTTCCGGAAATCCGCTACATGAAACTGGAGCAAGCGGGAATAATCCCAGGATGATGCCTGCTGCAAATAGGCAATGGCCGTTTTCATTTCATCTTTCCCGTCGGTTCCGGGATTCCGGTTATACCCGTTAAAACTCGTGGCCATGGAGAGTGCCATGACCAGTTCAGAGGCATTCTGTACCTGCCAGGCACTGTCGGTTCCCGTTAAAAGGCCGTCAGTGCGAAGGATTCTAAGCACGGAAGCAAATCGCATGGCATTTGTGGTATCCTGTAGTACGGGGGCGGGAACCGATCGCCGGTATTCCGGTTCAGCATGGATTGGCGCGAACCCCTGCATCACAAGATCCCGTCCGGATTCACGGGTCCGGTAAAGTAACAAACTCGAAAACCGGATGGAGAGATCAAGCCCGGCAGGTCCCTTTGCGGTGAATCGGATAATAACCAGGTTATCGGGATGAGAAACGAATACGGTTCGTTCATAGTCTGTTTCACCCGACCGGTATTTTACTATTGAAATTGCATTTTGAATATCGAGCGTTCGCCGGTACCCTGTTACAGGCCCCGAATGACGACATTCAAAAAGCAGGTTACCCAGCGGGGCATAGGATTCGGAGAATTTTCCCTGCATGAAATGAACGAGGGAGTCTGCTTTTCGATAGTCTTCAGCAAACAGGGACTTCCTAACCGGGGCCAGGTAATTTTTCGCGTCTGGATTCATATCCGGGTTTACCGGGCCGCCTGCCCAAAGGGTGGATTCATTCAGCGATAATCGTTCCGAATCAATTCCACCGTAAACCATAACACCCAACCGCCCGTTACCCATGGGCAATGCTTCTTCAAATCGATCCGCCGGCCGGTCATAATAAAGACGATACCGGGGGTCGGTCTGCGCGGATGCCTGAACCGTGATCACAATCCCGGTCAGCAGAAAATAAAGTCTGACAGACATATTCCTGAAGGTAATAAGAATGCCGGTCTCCGGCAATGGGGCTATTCGGTTGTTTTATATCCGTTTATTATTTGCGCGACGGTTTCGTGGAGGTTGACAGGGGTTTGCCCAAACTTATTGACAAACTTGCCGGGGAACAATCCTTAATAATGCTTAGCTTTCTTTTTCTTTCACCCTGCCTACCCTCCCCCGCACCCTTCCATTTTTAACTGACACTTAAAACAACAAATCATGAAACAGCGATTATTGATGCTTGCCGCAGGGGTCGCCCTTTTTTTGACATCCTGCAAAACAAAGGAAGAAGCAAGGACTCTTCCTCCCTCTACAGACAAGGTGGCTATCCTGCAGCACCCGGTAGCCGACTATGACCGCTGGCGGCCGGTTTTTGATGCGGATGATGCCGCCCGGCAATCCTTTGGACTCACCACGATTGGGGTGGGCCGGGGTATCGAAAATCCCAACCAGGTGATCATGTACTTCCGGATGGAAGATACCGCCCGGGCAAACGTATGCATGATGCGGCCTGAACTAAAACCCCTGATGGATTCAGCAGGTGTGACCGCAGCTCCCACGGTGGAATATGTCAATGTCCTCAGGAATGATACCGCCAATACAGACATCACCGACCGGGTGCTGGTAAAACATAAAGTGAAGGATTTTGACGCCTGGCTGAAAGTGTATGATAACGAAGGAATGGAAACCCGGAAATCCCATGGGATCATAGACCGGGCCATAGCACGCGGGATGGATGATCCGAATATGGTGTATATCGTCTTTGCAATCTCCGACTGGGACAAAGCCAATGCACGTTTGGGTTCCGAAGCATTGAAAAAAACAATGTCCGATGCAGGAGTGGAAGGCCCCCCGGAAGCGGTTAAATACAAGATCGAAATGATGAAATAGAATAATGCCCGGGAGAACCGGGCTTTTTTTCATCCTATCACGGACCGGTTAGTCTTGTAGCCTGCATTCCATGCGTTTTCTCGAACAAGAAACACCTGCCCTGGGCTGCGATATCATGTTTTCCTGGCGGGCGTCCGGGAAAATGCTTATTTGAAGTCGTTCTTATGTCGTTTCAGGAGAAACTGGTACTGATCCAGGAACTCCTGATACTTGTATTTTCCATCCTCGGTTTTTTCCCGTTGCGAGCCGGGTTTATTCATGAGCTCATAATAGGCCCGGGGAAATTCATCGGAATAAATTCCGGGAATGATTCCGGCTTTGCTGAATGCCGCAAACAGAGAAAATAAAAGAAATAATGAAGCCAGGACGATGGAGTGATCCCGGTACCCGGTAATCATTTGGATGGCGGAAACCCTATTGCCCTCTACCAGGTCGTCCTGTTTAACCAGGGCCCCGATGATGAATACCAGCAACAAGGCAAAGGCACAGAATCCGATCCACTCCGCCTTCTGCACGGCGAAAGGGATCAGGACCATCGAAACAAGGAAAAGAATGAGGCTGAGGTGAAAGATCAGTCCCAGGATGGCCAGGCGCTTATTTCTTCCCACCAAACGCCGGTACCGGATAATCAGTTTCCGGGTATAGAAGAAAACCAGGAACAGCCCCGCAGCCACGAACACCCACTCGATGAAAGGGAAATAAATATTGAAAACCCGGCACCCGAAAATCATCGAGAACAGGATCATCGCGGCCAGTTCGCCGAGGGTAAAGATGTCCCGATGCCCTTTTTTGGCAAGGGCCCCGATAAACTCCGATAGAAAGATCAGCCCGAAGGCCAGGGCCACTCCGCCCATGATTCTCAGTCCGTAGCTGTTCTGCGCCATGGAGGCAAATGTGCCCATGACCAGCAGGATAAACAGCAGAAAATATATGACGTTGTTCCTATGCATTAATTGGGTGTATAGAATATATAGTTCACATCATGGGTAAAATAATCATCCATAGCGGTCCAATAAGGTCTTCCTTCCTCGGCTTCATTTTTACGGCAGGCCTGCCAGAGGATCACGGCCCGGGTAAACAGATCCTGCGATTCGGTTAATGTGGAGGGAATGGCCATCCGGGCCCGGTGAAAATTACCCTCTTCAGCCACTCCGTACACCCGGCACGTCACCCCCAATATCTTTCGGCCTTCCAAAATTTCAGCCAGGATCTGGTTCGAGACTGTGTTCAAGTGTTTCCCTCCAATACGCGAGAGCAGCAGGATCAGGTTAAACCTGTAATCGGCGGACCGGGCGGAGCCAAAACTGAACTCTGAAAAATCAACATTCCGGGATATGGAAAAAACGGAATCAAGATACACAAAGGCCCTGGGGTTTGCCTGCTTCAGGTAGAGTTTCTCAGCCATAAATATATACGCGAAGGCTTTCCCGGAATTCCCCTCAAATTTTTCCGCCAGCTCCGTAGCCTCGGAGTGCTTACCCGCCAGGGCGAGGTTCACACAAAGGTCTTTTAACTGGTTCAGAAAATAGGTTTTTTCCAGGTACTCATATTTATCCCTTGAAGCCGCGAAATTGTCCTTTTCAAATTTCCGGTAATAGGACAGGCCCGCTACGGTATCATTTCGCCCGAACGCACGGTTGGCCAGGATCAGGCAGAGCAGGCTCCTGTCAATTCCTCTCCCCTTTGGATGTGTATCCGCCAGGGTTAATATCCTGTCATAAATGGCGTCACTCAGGGGATAGGTATTGTCAAACACACTTCCCACATCAACGAAAGGCTTTTCCTCATGGACTTTGGCCACCCAAAAATGGATCATTGACATTTCACCGGTTGTGGTATACAACTCATTAAAGAGATCGTGCCGGTCAAGGAATGAAAAGTACAGATTGGTGTGATAGGTCCAGCTGAACCACCCGTCCATATAATCCGGATACAGGAATAACTCCCTCCGCTTCAAATGCTGGCTGCGTATCCCGTCTGAATAGTAGGGAATCGTTATGGAAGTCATGGCAGTATCCAGGTAGTTTTTATCGATCATCCGGAAATCGTTAACCGCCTGCATTAACAGGGAATCCAGGTACAGGCTGTCGGACGGCAATCCCCGGTCGAAAAGGTACTTATCCGTGAACATGGCCCTTCTTTTCTTGTTCATCGCAGCAAGGAAAAGCCGGTTTGACCGATCCTTCACTGTATCAATAATTTTATCATAATCATCAGCCAGGGCATCGAAAACGGTCCGCGGCGCAAGGCAGTTATTCGGGAAGAAATATCCCTTGAACGAACGCAGTATCCCTTTGTCGATATTCACCCGATAAAGGTGGTTAAGGTACCCCGCCCGGATCACCGAATTCCTGTAGATGGTCAGGGGTGTATTGCTGGCATAGCGGGACCCCAGCCATTGGATGATATGGCCGACCCTATCGCGGTGCCCGTACTGGTAGAAAATAGCCAGGACATTATTGTAATTATTAAACAGGCTGCCGATAAAATAATCGTTCTGCCTGGACCCCCGGATGGCCTCAAAACTTTGTATCACATGGGCCGTATCACCAAGCGCCGCGTATAAGGAGGCCAGGGTATGATATCCCCCGTTGAAATCATTGTTGGTACGTCCGTTGACTTCATAAGATCCTTTGGCATAATAGAGATCAAAGACGGATTGTCCGGTACCCGGTTCAAAAGGTGAAAGTATGGAAAGCATGGCTTTCAACTTTTCCTCAGTCGCGTTTCCGAAAGTGAGCCACTGCTGGATCCCGTAGTTCAGTTCCACTGAAATGGAAGACTGGAAAAGGGCCTTATTTTTGAAAAAGTCGAGGATGAGCACGTAACTGGCATCGGAAAAATCCCGCAGGATCTGCTCGCTGCTCCCGGAAGGATTATAATAATTGTCGTATGCGAGCTGCGTGGTGAACTTATTCAATTCGGTCATCAAAAAGGAATAATCCGTTTTGGCAGACAGCATTTTTTGATACGATGACCGGATCTTGTTGATCAATTCCATTTTCAGGGAACTGGTATCTTTTTTATCGATCCGTAATAATTCCTTGTAACACTCAATAGCCAGGCTCAGCCCGGAACTTGAATCTAAACCTGAAAGGAAACTGATCATCGAACCCGGTTTATACCGTTCTTCCACCAAAAGAGGAAGGGCCTTATCTTGCGCACCTATATCGTTACTTTTCAGTAATCCCGAGGACTCTGATCGCATCCTGGCTATGACCCGGTTGTTTTGCTTTTGTTCCGCGTCATACCAGTAATAAGCGGTGAGCAGCAGCATGGCTGCTACGGCCACGACCGTAGCGATCTTTTTTGGCCCGTATTTCATAAAGGCCCGGGTGACGGCAACTTTCCGGGCGCTTCTCTTTATGAACTCCTGCACATCGGTCAGGATGCCCTTTGCATCTGCCGTAGCCCGGGCCTGGTCTTCCTGGATCTCCGCGTAGCGTTTTATCCACCCGGCATTGGGTTTGCATTTTTTATACCAGTTCTCAAAATAGGTAAGCGGCCCGATCGGCAACAGGAAACCGCTGCTTTTCCCGCTGTTCTTCCACCGGTCCAGTTGCTTTTTGAAATCCAGGTAGGTACTGTAAAATTCAAATTCCTGTTTGGCCCAGGTATTCAGTTTATTCCAGTTCCGGATCAGGCTTTCGTGCGTGATATCCAGAACCGTGTTTGCTGATAGGGTATGCGTGGCGGGGTCCGCTGTCTTAAAGGGCCGGATAAAAGAGTTTCCCTCTTCCCGGTAAATACTGAGCACCCCGTCCACCACTTCCGGGGTAATGCCCGGCGAATGAATGATGTCGGTGATCTCTCCCAGGGTCATCCGGTTTCGTACTGCCCGGCTGTTATCGATCTTGGTAAGGCAGCTGAAAGTAAGTGCGATGATCCGTTTGGCCTCCTGCTGGGTAATGGTGCTTCCGGGGAAGGATTTTGTATAATGTTCCCAGGCATTCTCATATAAAACACTGGCATGGATCTCTATCACTTTTTGCAGACCCGTTTCCCGGAAATACCCCTTGCGGACCGTAGTCAGTTTCTCAAACCAACGTGTAAATCTTGCATGATCTTCATCCGGTAATTCCGAAGCGGGCATCCCCCCCACCATGGCATAATGGATCAGGTCCATTTCTTCACGTCCATGGTCGGCGGCCAGCCAAACCTGGCTCAGGGCGTGCTGGAGTATGGGCAATTGGTCCACCCCGTCGGCAATATCATAGACCAGTCGCTCGATCAATCGCTGCGTAATCCGGTTCCCACTCAGGATGGCCGGCTCTTCGATCACCTGCTTAAGATCCTTGCGTTTTAACCTGGGTACGAAGAATTGCGAAAACCCGATATACTCCGGTAACCCCCGGAACGCGGAACATTGCCCGATATAATCCGAACGCATGGTACAGACCACATACACGGGGATATTTCTTTTGATTGCGATCCGGGCGGTTTCCAGTACCAGGTTTACCACCACCTGGGAATCCTGTGAAGGAGCTTCATTATAAAAGTTCTCCGGGTTGGTAAAAAATTCCTCGAACTGGTCCACGATGATCATCAGGTTGGCTGCCTTTCTTTTTCTTTCCTTTTTTTCCGGCTCGGCGAGCTGATTCCACCGCTCATTCTCCTCATCAATATAAAAATCAGAATTGGTATAGAGATCCACCAGGGAAGAGTACCCACGCCTGAGCTCGGTTTCTATTGTTGCAGCACCTGTATTAAACGTGTGTGCCAGGGCATCGGCCATATTATGCACGGGGCTGCGCTCCGGTCTGAAATCGGCTATGACCCAGTTTGTATATTTCGCCTTGAAGAAACCCGCCCGGGCATTCGGTATCAGACCGGCATAGATCAGCGAGGACTTCCCCTCACCCGATGCCCCGGTTACCATCAGAAATTTGTTCTGCTCCAGCAGTGCGGTGATTTGATCCACTTGCTGGTCCCGGCCTTTGAAATAAAGACTTTCCTCCTCCGTGAAGGAACGTAGACCGGTGTATGGGCATATGGTTTGCTGATCGATCATCTACTCGTTTTCAGATTGATAAGGCAGGAATAACCGGGAAAAGAATAATGAACCTTCCATGAACGGTTGCCACTCTTCTGGTATTCCCTTCGAAAGATTGATTCCGTAAATACAGTTCCAGAGATAAAAGCTGTGGTCTGAAATGGAAACACCCGGAGGCTCCTGTTTTACCGCTTTATACAATTGTCCGTGAAATGCATAAGACCTGCTGAATCTCGTAATGGCAACCTCTTTTCCACCGTTATTCTTAATGATCTGATATGCTTCCCGGCTGTGTTTTCCAGGTTCCTGGTACATCAGGGCAATGGCGATCTCCAGACGATCCGGTTTGCCTCCGGTCAGGTCAATACTTCTTTTTTGTTCCACCTGGGCCGAATCCAATAACCGACCAGCCCATTCCGGCGACTGATTGCCCATGGAAATGGTCTGGCTGGCAAAAGCGTAAAGTGAGGAACGGTTTACCGGTTTTTTGAAAATATCCAGGAAGCGGTAGGCCAGGTCGTACCGGTCATGAACAGAGAGGTTGGCGATGGCCTTCCCGGTGAGTTCAAAAGAATAGTTATTAACATAATTCGTCAGCTTGTACTGGAATGAGTTCAACAGTTTTTCCAGCTGTACCTTTTCAAGGTAGCCGACTCCTTTTTTCGCATCCCCCCGGGTAAAGGCCCCGTCGGCCAGGTGGAGATATAACAGGTTGAAGTTGGCATACTGGTTTAGTTTTCGCTGTTCGAGTGTGGAAGCCAGTTTATCTAATAAGGTGGCCGGGACAGGATTTTTCAACGTGGAATTCTGCAGCGTCATGGATATTTGATAATCGGAGAGCCAGTCCTCAAAGACCTTGCTGTCATTGGGGTTCTCATATAAGTTGTCAAAAAGTCCCTTGTCCAGAACATATTCAATAAAGTTATGCGCGAAATAGAGCAAATTTAAACTTCGGGGTTCAAAGGAATGAAAACCGACCTTGTAATCAGGATAGAGGAAGATATATCTCCGGGGTACGGTAATAAGATCCGCCCCGCTGCCCCCGATAGTAACGATAGACGTGTTCAGGTAGGACTGGGATACCTGGAGGTAATTGCTGATCGCTTCTGCAAATAAAGTATCCGGTCTGCTTTCCTGGATTCCCCGGACATTATCCCGGCAGGAAAAATGGACCCCTTCATTTTTTAAGATGACCCCAAGCATGAACCTCCTTTCATCGGGATCAGGGATCCTGCGCACCTCATCCTTTAATTTACCGAAGAAATAAGAAAGCATGGCATCACTGGAAAACTTAAGGTTCAGGTTGGAAAAAGACTGTCCGCCTGCCGAAGGATAAAAGTTAGTGTTTGAAGAAACCGGCGGATCAATCAGGGCCCTGGATACCAGCCTGTTGTAAAAATCAGTCGCGGTGATTTTCTTTCGCTGGCAATACCCTGTTACAAAGGGATCCAACGCATCCAGGGTTTCATAGGTGTAAAACACCGCAGCAATATTGGAGGCGTTCTCGACATGTGCGCCATAATCATTATCAAGGAATCCTGATGAATATTGCAAAACACTATCTACACATTGCAGGGCTTTGTCCGCATTTCCGACAGCAGCATAAAAATAAGCCAGGTCCTGGAATAACCCGTTATGCCGGATACCATAGTCATTATTCCCCCGGTTCAACAGCTTGTCCCGTTGATAATTGTTTTCCACCCAGTCACTTCGGTTCCCGTTTTCAAAAGGAGACAGTATTTTCAGAAGTTCGTTGATCTCACCCGTGGTAAATATTTTGTAATTGATGGCATTGTCCAGGGCCAGGCTAAGATCCTGGATATCGGTAAACCCGGCCGGTTGTTCCTGTAAAATGTACATAGACCAACGGGCCGAGCGCCGGGCATTATTGAGTACATAACGGCGAAGGGTATCATCCTGGCTGAAAAAATAAGCCATTCCCACGGTTACGGCATGATCATGGATCAGTTTGATTTGTTCAGACAAGCTCCTGCTGTCAGGGGTCATTTTCAAACTTTCCAGCAAGGTATCCGCGATGCCCAGGCTTTGTAAAATTTCCTTACGGGGCTGATACCGGCCCTGTCGAACAAGATGGGTGGTGATCCCTGTGGCTATCTTGATCTTCTGAGCCGTATCCCGGACGGCGTTAATCACTTCAGGGATCGTAAGATTTCCCTGCATCAGTTGTTCCGTGATCACCGGAATGGTAAACCCGAGGCTTAGCTTGGAAATATTGGCTAATTTGAACGTCTCCTTTTTTATGGATTTCAATACCGAACTGTTCTGCCTACGTAGATAGTCCCTTACACCGTATATACCGAAAATGACCACGGCCAATATTCCCAGCGCTGCCGCTACGCGTTTGGCCCCGAAGCGAATGAATGTACGGGTAACCACATGTTTTTGGGCGCTTCGGGACAGGAACTCCTCTGCGTTGCCAAGCACTTGCCGTGCTTTGGTCAATTTATTTTCCTCCTCGATTTCTTCCGGGAGATATCGCGCGATCCAGTGGGCATTCGGTTTGACCCGGTTGAACCAGTTTTCAAAATAGGTCAGCGGGCCTATGGGCAATAAGAAACCCTTGGACTTATCACTATCCACCCAGCGGTTCAGCTGCTGTTCAAAATCGAGCGAAATGGTATAATCGTCAAACTCTTCCTTGGCCCATTGTCCGAGATACTCCCAGTTACGAATCAAACTTTCGTGGGTGATATCCAATATATCTGCGGGCATCAGATCCCTGCTTTCAGAACCCTCCATTATGAAGGGACGGATAAAGGTATTCCCGGGCTCACGGAAAATATTCATGACCGCGCCCACTTCCTTTGTTCCAAACTGCGGGTTACCGAAAATGTTTACGATCTCCTCCAGTGTCATCCTGTTTCTTACGGCCCGGCTCTGGTCGATCTTCGTCAGGCAAACAAAAGCGGAACGGATGATGGATTTGGCATCTTCCGAAGAGATGGATTTCCCGGTTTTCGCCTTATAATAATCCGATGCCTGCTCATACAGTTTGTTGGTATGCGTATCCAGTACGTTCTGCAGATCGGGTTTGTGATAACAGGCTTTGATCACTTCAGGCAGTCCCTCAAACCATTGGTTGAACCGGCCAGTCTGTTCATCCGGCAGTTCATGTGCCGGCATCCCCCCCACCATGGCGTAGTGGATCAGGTCCATCTCTTCACGGCCGTTATCCGCCGCGTGCCAGACCTGGTTGAGGGCATGCTGCAGAATAGGAAGTTGGTCCACCCCCTCGGTCAGGTCATGGATCAGCCGCTCGGTCAGACGACGGGTGATCCGGTTACCGCTCAGCACGGCCGGTTCTTCGATCACCTGTTGCAACTGGGTGCGGTTCAGCCTGGGGACAAAGAACTGGGAAAAACCGATATACTCAGGTAAGCCGCGAAAAGCGGCACATTGCCCGATATAATCGGACCGCATGGTAAATACGATATAAATGGGCAGGTCTTCTTCCAGGGCGATACGGGCCGTTTCAAGCAAGAGGTTCAATACCAGGTTTGCTTCGGATGAAGGAGCTCCTTTATGATAGTTTTCAGGGTTGGTGAAAAATTCTTCGAACTGATCCACCAGGATGATCAGGTTCGCCGCTTCCCTTTTGAGAGCCGCCTGCTCTTTTTCATCGGCCCGCTGCCATGCGATGGACTGGGTATCAACATACCGCTTTGAATTCTTGTAAAGATCTGTGATGGCGGAAAACCCATGATTGAGTTCCGCTTCCACGCTATGGACATTTCCAATATCCAATTGTCGTGCCAGGGACTGGCAAAGATTATCAAAAGGCGTGCGCTCCGGTCTGAAATCAGCCACACACCATTGGGTATATTTGGCCTTCAAAAAACCGGCCCGGGCATTGGGAATGATACCAGCATAGATCAGGGATGATTTACCGTCACCTGAAGCGCCGGTCAGCATCAGGAATTTATTCCGCTGTAATTGCTCCGTGGCATAGTCTATATCCTCTTCCCTCCCTTTAAAATACAGGGATTCCTCTTCCGTAAAAGATCGCAAACCGGTATACGGGCATATTTGTTCTGACTCAAACATGTTGGACGATCAACTTTTTAAAAGTTACCCTCTCCCTGCACAGTGCTTTACGGGATTCCAAAAATCCCGTCGCATGTTCACGTTCTGATTTTCAAGGATGACTCAGGTTAATTTACTATACACTTTTTTCACTTCTTCCGGGATGGTTTCCTTAGGAACTATTGAAGATATCACACGCGGTGCCTTGAAATTGCGTGCCATATTCGTTTGTGGATCATTATCCCCCACCAGGAACATCGGCGTGGGTGAGGATGCGCCTCCCACCTGTTTCCAGATCTGTTTGATAAACGGGAGCGCCCAGTCCGCAGCGTATTTAAAATAGACCACGGCCAGTTTACTCTTGGGAATCTGCTGGGTGGACATTTCCCGGTATGAATCTTCTCCCTCCGGGAGAATGTTCAGGGTCTCAACCGGCAATTCCAGGCTCAGCTCATCCACGATCAATCGGGCTTCTTGCTCATCCTGTTGGTTGAAAATAAAGTAGATCTCGGTGTCCTTTGAATCATACTCCCTGACATCCTGTTTCATCATGACCACCCGCATGTCATCCACCAGCTGCATGGGACCCTGGCTGTTGGAGAACATCATATTCCGGGTGATATTATTACGTATATACTTGATGAACTGTTGCTGTGAAGGTTTGATGGAGGTCTCGGGAACCGGGGCCATCCATACAAATACGTTAAAATCCGAACCCGAAGCACCGATCTTGTTTTTGGCCTGGATAAACTGGTACTGGGGAAAGGATACCTCATCATCCGATTCGAAACGCCGGCCGAATTCGCCGCTCAGCATATGCAGCGAACAGACGCATTTCTGCATTTCCTCGGCAGTTTTTTGCTTAAAAGTTTCGTCATCCGCAGGGCAATCCACCTGGGGAAGTACATTAAACCCCGCTTTTTGCAGGATCAACGCCATTTCCTCCCGCTTTTCCTTGAGATCACCCGATGTCCAGGCCAGGTAGATATTCGGCCGTTGCCGGTCGATTACCTGAACCTTGATCGAAGGTGTTACCGCGGTGGCGATCACATGCGGCAGGATTTGGCGGGCCGTGATGGGAATCGTTGCAGGTTCGGACGTGTTGTCTCTCAGGTTATGTTTTATTCCGTTAATGATCTCCTTGATCGCGTTGGCCAGTTTGTTGATCTGGTTGCGGTACATGGGCCGCAGGGGACTTGCATTTGTTTCATCATCCACAGGACGGAGGGGCCGGTTCACCCCTTCTTGCCGGTAAATAAAATCGATGGAGCGCATGGAGCCCGATAATTCGGCTTCAAGCAGTTTGATATCATCGGTGTCCAGTTCATGGATCCGGACCGGTATCACCCGGGAAACCAGGTTTCCCGTAGGCAATGAAACCATACTGCCGATGGAATCAGCCTTGATCTCTTCCTGGAACACCCGGAATTCGTTTTTCCATACCGGGGAATCCGTGTCGCAATAAGTCTGGGATACGATCGGAATAAAAATCAGCGATTTTATTTTAGGATCGGTATACCCTTTTCTTTTATCCTCCGGGCTGCTGTCAAAAAATATGGTCAGCCTGTCTTTTAAAGTGGCTCCCAGTTCCTGTTTCAGCTTTTCCACGAATTCGGAGACCCAGCCGTCGTATTTATTATCATTATACCGGTAGCTGATATGAATATCATAATCATAACCCGGTAAAATAGATGCATTGCTCAAACTGATCACTTTTTCCTCACGGGCTTCCGTCCCGGCCCTTGACACCCGGTATACCTGGACAGGTTCCTTTACGTTTTTCAAAGATTCCGCACTTACAAATTCCGAGCGTATATCATTCTTATTGGAGATATCCCGATGCACGGTTTCGGAAACATAGATTCCGGATGGAGGTGCCAGGGTCTGTAACCGGGAGGCGATATTCACGGCATCACCAAAGACATCATCATTTTCAAAAATCACTTCACCCAGGTGAATCCCTATGCGTAACTGAAAAGCATTGGAACTCGCACAGGCTTCCTGTATTTTCAGGGCCGCATAAACAGCATGGCTCACTGAAAGGAAACTGGCCATGACTCCGTCGCCCAGTTCCTTGATCCACCGGCCGCTGAATTCCTCGATGATTGGTTTTTGGATCTCCCTGTTTTGTCGCAGAAGACCAATCGCCTTTTGTTCATCATTGCCCATCATTGCTGTGTATCCTACAATATCTGTAAACATGATGGCGGCGAGCTGACGAGTGTGGTGCATAAGTGGAAATTATGTAAAATTTCTCAATTCGATAAATTTTTAATTATCAATTGTCAGGAAAAAAAATCAGATGTGTAAAACTATTTTTCCACCCCGGAATTCACTTTGAAAAAGCAGCCTGCAAAAAATCCTGAATTATTTTCCGATGCAGAATTTACTGAAGATGTAATCGAGTTGGTCCTCATTCGTGATCTCTCCCGTGATCTCGCCTAAATAATGCAGGCAGCGGCGTATATCCAGCGCGAGCAGGTCGCCCGGAATTTTATTGTCCAGTCCTCTCCGGATATCATCCAATGATTTTTGGACTTCCATCAGTGCGTGGTAATGGCGGGCATTTGTAATCACTGTACCCTCGGTCTGAACGGCACCGCCCAGCACCTGGTCCACCATCCGTTCTTTCAAGACTTCGAGGTGCTGCCGGCTTTTAGCCGAAATAAAAAGCAGATTTTCGGCTTCTGCGAATTTTTCCCTGGTGGCCTGCTCTCCGGTCTTATCAGTTTTATTGACTACAAACAGGGCTTTAACATTTTGATTCGTCAACTCTGCCTGCCGTTCCTTTACTTCCCTTACCGAATCCTCCGAGTCGAAGAGACAGAGTACGACATCGGCGCTTTTGATCTTTTCCAGGCTCCGTTCAATACCAAAGCTCTCAATGGTATCGGAGGTATGTTGCCGGATCCCGGCGGTATCGATCAGCCGGAACAGAATCCCGTCGATATTGATCAGTTCCTCGATCGTATCACGGGTGGTTCCCGGAATTTCACTTACAATCGCGCGGTTTTCATTCAGAAGTGCATTGAGTAAGGTGGATTTCCCCGCATTGGGTTTACCGACGATGGCCACACTTACGCCGTTCCGTATGACGTTACCCAGTTTGAATGAGTTTAGGAGTTGAGAAGTTGAGAGGTTGAGGGTGTTGATCAGTTCATACAACTGGTCCCGGTTGGCAAATTCCACATCTTCCTGGCTGAAATCCAGTTCCAGTTCGATCAGTGCAGAGAACCGGATCAGCTGTTCTCTCAATCCTTTCAGATCCTCAGAAAAACCACCCCGGATATTGTGAAGGGCCGTGCGCTGGGAGGCGCGGGTATTAGCCGCGATCAAATCGGCCACAGCTTCGGCCTGGGCCAGGTCCATCTTCCCGTTCAGAAAAGCACGCTGAGTGAATTCTCCCGGACGTGCCAGCCGGGCACCCGACTCCACACAGGCATGCACGACTCGCTCGAGTATATATGGTGACCCATGTGAACTGATCTCAATTACATCCTCCCCGGTATATGAAGCCGGCGCGCGGTACACCGAGACTACGACTTCATCCAATACCTCTTCTCCCTTTTTTAAAAAACCCACATGAAGGGTATGACCAGGAACTTCTGAAAGATTTCTGGAAGGGAAAAGCTGGTTGATGATCATAAGTGAATCCCTGCCGCTGAGGCGGATCACACCAATCGCCCCGACCCCTGGCGGGGTGGCGAGAGCCACGATTGTATCGTCCCAGGTGCTTTGAACGGGCATGGTGCAAATTTAGTTGATTGCAACGGGTGAATTGTTCTTCGCATTATCGAGTTGTCAGCTTTGAGCTTAGGGTAATGAAAGATTTGCAAAAAAAAGCCCTTTCCGGATGGAAAGGGCCATGGACTATTATTGGTTTCTATTAATATTCTCCGGTTACCTGGAAGGTGATCGGCTGCTTGCGGTAGGCTTTTACCTGGCGTCCGTTTTGGATGGCCGGAGTCCACTTGGGTCCTTTTTTGATTACCCGCATGGCTTCCTCTTCCATTCCATAACCATGATTGGTCAGTGCACGAACGTCGCTGATATTTCCTTCTTTGTCAACCACGAACTGGATCAGGGTGGTGTACGTTCCTTCAGGAGCCCCGTTATCGGAAGCGACCTGGCCGTTACAGTTCGACTCGAGATAACGACGCCATTTGCTGTCGCCACCAGGGAAGCTGGCTTCAATCTCCACTTTGTCGAAGATCTTGTTTTCATCTTCCACTTTTTTCACTTCCACGATTTGCTTGCCTTCATCGATCACCACCGGTGTCACGATATTCTCGTCCTTGATACCGGCCTGGTCCTTGATATCGATCTTTACTTCTTTAAGTTCTTCCTGGGGCGGAGGTGGTTTCTCCACTTCCTCGTCCTTCTTGATCACCGGCGGGGTGAACTGCTTCATCTCCACTTTAGGCGGCTCCTGCTTGGGGGGCGGAGGCGGAGGAGGTGGCGGAGGAAGAGGTTTTTTCTCCTCCTGTTTGATATCCTGGATCGTCATCTCATTGATCTTCACCTTCTTATCCCTGTCTCCCTTCATGGCACTTGTCAGGATTGAACCTAACAGGGCCAGGGCAGCCAAAGAAGCGGTAATGATCAGCGCCCGGGTGATACGCCGGTTATATGACTTTCTCAGCTCATAAGCCCCGTATTCCTTATTCCGGCCTTCGAAGACCAGGTCCAGAATATCAGCGGATAAAATTTTATTGGCTTCCATTACATGCTTTTTTAATAGATGCGGAATCTGGAAAATTCCACAACAGTTTTAGGGTTATTTAATGCCGGCGGCAGCTTCCGTGGCCTTGATCAATTCCATTTCCTGATCCAGCACCTTCACCATAGCATACCTTTTTACCTGGTTAATGGTCATCTCGTCCAGGATATCCACGGTGTTTTTGTAGGTGGCATCCGGTGTGGGCTTAATGATCACCATAAAATCGATGTCCTTACAGGCATCTTCCCAGTTGGGATCACCTTTTTTCTTAGCCGCCATTTTCTCATCCTCGCAAGCCTTGGGATCGGCTGTAGCCGGGTTAAATCGGCTTATTACATCTTTCTTTTTATTGATGATGACATTACGAATCCCTTTAAAGGTTTCTTGCTTAAAATTATTATGATCTGCATCCACTTCCAGTTTTCCCTCATAATAATAAACCTGGTTCCCTTTGCCCAGCAGGATGGTGAGCACACCGGATTGTTTGACTTCCGTTTTCAGCTCGTCCTTATCAATATCCTTGGGCATGTTCAGGTCGAGTGTGGTGGGGGAACTCATGGTCGCGGTGAACACGAAAAACGTGATCAGCAGGAACCCGAGGTCCACCATCGGGGTCATATCCACGCGGGTGGAAAGCTTTTTAGCTTTCTTAACGCCAGGGCCTTTTTTATGACCGCCGCCATCTCCACCGGTATCAATACTTGCCATATTCGAATGATTTAATGTGAGTAATGAATGTTAATCCTGGGGTTTAAAATTCTGTACTTTTTCAAACGGAGATCCGGCTGGTATATCATCCAGAGAGGTAACCAGGTTGTACTTAAACTCCTCGTTTTTCTTCAGGGCCGCGATCACCGCTTCAAAGGCCGGGTACTTGGCTTTCCCGTCACCCTTGATCAGGTATTTGAATCCCCTTTCACCGGCAAATGCCCGCTTGGCCGCCCCGATCCACCAGACCAGCTGGTTGTTCGTGGTATCCGTTACAGGAATACCGGGCTGCCGCAGGGAACCCTGGTCACGGGCGGGTGTGCTTAACAATTGCTTAAGCCCGCCAAAGGGTACGCCTACCATATAAGTGGATTTGTAATTGGCCATTTCTTCAGCTGTGAGTCCCAGGTTCTGCG
>JBMSNP010000018.1:0-45931 GCA_049421765.1 Chitinophagaceae bacterium | reverse complement strand
TGTAAGCTTCCCCGAAATTCGACCATTTGAATTTAGAGAAATTCTCTAACTTAAATGGTTCAAACATGAAAAAGAAAAGATTCACGGAGACCAAGATCGTCTCTATTCTTCGTCAGCAGGAAGCTGGCAAAGCTGTAAAAGACATTTGCCGGGAGCAAGGCATCAGTGATGCTACCTTTTACAACTGGAAGGCCAAGTATGGCGGGATGGAAGTAAGTGACGTGAGAAAGATGAAAGAGCTTGAAGAGGAGAACAGCAAGCTTAAAAGGATCGTTGCCAACCTGACGCTGGAAAATGATGCCATTAAAACCGTGCTTGAAAAAAAGTACGGCGGCCTGACGACAAACGGGAAGCGGTAGAATTGCTGGTTCAGGAGAAGTTAAGTGTTCGTCGGGCCTGCAAAATTGTATCGCTGCCCCGGTCCGTCATGAACTATCAGAAAGTACCCAGGGACGACAGCTCTTTGATAGAGGCTCTTCACCATCTGGTGGAAAAGCATCCTACCATCGGTTTTTGGAAGTGTTATTACCGGCTAAGAAGGAAAGGCTATGGGTGCAACCATAAGCGGCTTTACCGGGTGTACACCCTGCTTCGGCTCAATGTGAGACGCAAAGCCCGGCGAAGAGTGCCACAGCGCATCAAGCAGCCATTGTTGGTCCCGGGATCCATTAATGAGGGATGGAGTATGGATTTTATGTGTGACAGCCTGGTGGACGGCAGAAGGTTCCGGTTGCTCAATATCATTGATGACTATAACCGCGAATCCCTGGCCATCGAAATTGATACCTCCCTGCCGGCCCTTCGTGTGATCAGAACGCTAAACCAGTTAATTGAAACCCGTTCAAAACCCAAAACGATCAGAGTTGACAACGGTCCGGAATTTGTCAGTGACCGGCTACAACAATGGTGCGACGATCATGGAATAACCTTGCAGTTCATCCAACCCGGAAAACCCATGCAGAATGGCTATGTAGAACGCAACAACGGCTCTTTGAGAAAAGAACTTCTGGATGCTTACCTGTTTTACAGTTTGCAGGAGGTCCGGGAAATGGCAAGGGAGTGGCAGCGTGATTACAACTGTGAAAGACCGCATGAATCGCTGGGCTTTGTACCCCCGGCTGAATATAATTAATCCGTTTCCCTAGAATTACTAAAAAACAAAAAACTCTAATTACAGGTGGCCCGGAAATAGGGGGAGCTTACATGTACTCTCTACTTTAGCTCGTCGTTCGGCAGCCGTCGCCAGGAACGACGATTAAATACTACCCCAACAGTACAAATGCCTGATATTGTGCGTCATTTGCACCATGACCTTGTAATTTGTAAATTCAATATCAGGTTCAGCTATTGATGAATACATATTTTAGCAGATCTGACATTTAAACATTCATTCAAAATCGTTCTGATGAAATTCAAAACACTGCTTCTGGTAATGACGCCGCTTTCGTTTTTGACAGCCTATTCATTTTTCAAAAAAGAACCTTCCAATTCGAAAAAAGCTATTGATTTTATTAATTCACTAAACACATCACAAAAGGAAAAAGCTCTCTTTCCATTTTATCATCTTTCTCCACATGAATGGTCCTTCCTGCCTGCTAGCACTAGTTATCCGGATGGCGTGGCGATGAAAGATCTGGATACAGTACAGAAGCAAAAGCTGAACATTTTACTCCAGGCTTATCTCAGCACAAACGGTTATACCCGTACAAAAAATATTATGGACCTTGAGTATATACTAAAGGAGCTCCAGCCCAACAATACAAGCCGGATACCCGAAAACTATTATATTGCCATTTATGGATATCCGCATCAAGACAGTACATGGGGATGGTCATTTCTCGGACATCATGTTGCTTTAAATTTTACTGTCGTAAAAGATAAAATTGCTTTTGCACCCTTTTTTTTCGGGGCAAACCCTGTGGAAATAAAAGAAGGCTCTAAAAAAGGAACGAGGGTGATTAAAGAAGAAGAAGATATAGCATTTGAACTAATAAATACATTTACCCCGGAGCAAATGAATAAAGCCCTTATTCAATCAGAACCTTACACTGAAATTGTAACTTCAAATTCGACTCTGGTCGCTCCTTTGCCTGATGCCGGTATTTCCATGAAAGAATTGACGGCCGGTCAAAATGCTATTTTAGAAAAGCTATTAGCAGCATATCTGTCATCCATGCCGGATGATCTGGCGGCCATGCGGCTTAAAAAAATAAAGACAGAAGACCTGAATTCAATTCATTTTGGCTGGGCCGGGTCTTTAATGAAAAGCAAGCCTCATTATTACCGTATACAGGGAAAAACATTTATGGTTGAATTTGATAATATACAGAATAGTGCCAATCATATTCATACCGTATGGCGTGATTTCAACGGCGACTTTGGAAGAGACCTGCTAAGCGAACATTATAAATATTCACAACATCATTGAATGAAGCTTATTTAAACAGTACACTGTAGGGCCGGGGGCCAGAATGACAACGAGGTGCTAAAAGACTATCAGCTAATGAAGTGTTTGACCGGATTCTATTTCGCTTATAGTTGCTAACTTCAGCATTTCAATCTGCTTCAGTAGCCGGTTAGAGCGTTATAAAATACCAGCCCTTCGGCAAGCCCGGAACGTAAGCTGTAATTGAAATCCAGAACCTCAAATCGATCTAAATCAATACTAATGGCAGACAAACAGATCTTTAACACAGCGAAAGCCGAGGTTTTTGCGGGCTCATTGATTGACACTCTTAATAAAAGTTCTCTATCACTTATGATTTCTATTGGTCATCGTACAGGATTGTTTGATACTATGGCTGAAATGGAATTTTCCACTTCAGTGGAGATAGCTCATAAAGCTGCACTTAATGAACGATATGTTAGAGAATGGCTCGCAGCAATGGTCACAGGCGGTGTTATTGATTATGCTTCTGCATCAAAATCATATCATTTGCCGGCTGAACATGCTGCTTACCTTACTCGTAAGTCCGGAGCAGATAACATTGCTGTTTTTGCTCAATATACAGCTGTGATGGGTGAGGTAGAAGACGAAATTATCAATTGTTTCAAAAATGGTGGTGGTGTTCCTTATTCCAAATATCACCGTTTTCATGAAGTGATGGCAGAGGACAGCGGTCAATCTGTTTTATCTTCCTTAGAAAATCACATACTTCCTTTGGTTCCTGATTTAATTACAAAACTAAATTCAGGGATAAGAATGCTTGATGTAGGATGTGGTTCGGGTAAAATTATTAATAAACTGGCCGCGCTGTTTCCTCATTCACACTTTACAGGCATTGATTTATCAGACGAAGCAATTGCAACAGCAAATTCTGCAGCTGCTATGAGTGGATTGAAAAATGTTGAATTTATTGTCAAAGACCTCTCAGACTTTCATCAAACAGCTCCCGAGTCGAAGTATGATTTCATTACTACATTCGATGCCATTCATGACCAGGGGAAACCACTCAATGTATTGAAAGGCATTTATCATGCCCTAAAAGCTGACGGCATTTATATGATGCAGGATATTAGCGGAACAAGTCATCTTGAAGAAGACATCAAGCATCCAATCGGTACATTTTTGTATACCATTTCATGCATGCATTGTATGACCGTTTCACTTGCACAAGATGGTGAAGGACTGGGGGCAATGTGGGGCGAAGAAAAGACAAAAGAGTATTTAGCAAATGCAGGATTCCGCTCTGTTCAAACAAACAAACTCTCACACGATATTCAGAATAATTGGTATGTAATCAAAAAGTGATTCTGGTAAACATGATGAATACAAGTACAGCTAACAAAGGGCTTGTGATGGCGGGAGTTCGGCGAGACAAATTTCATCGAAAGAATATATTCTCATTTTTTAACTTTATACAGCTTTTGTTCCGGCCGGTACGAATGAATCCGTACCGCTGAACGCAATGCCCTGAACGCTGGATGGTAATGAAAGCAACCAGATAATTGAATATCATGCGTACAGTCATGAAATGAATCACTAATAAAAATGGAATTAAATACTTTAACTTAAGCTAAACTTAAAACACTGAAATATGGATCCAAAAACTGCTTTATATAGAAAATTAGCCAAAGCCGGGGCCATTGCTGGCATTCTAGTAGTGTTGATGTATTTTTTATCCAAAATCACTTCTCTTCCTGAGGGGATTTATTACAGTTTGCATATCTATCAGGGGCCGATTATGATATTTGGCTGGATAGGAATTTATGCCTTCTTTCGGCTAAAAGGCCAAAGCATTGTTCTCGTAACCGCTATTGTATTTGCAGTAATTTCAGCGGTCGCAAGAATGATGTTCCTTGTGGTACAGATTAACAACCTGGTATTTATTGGAGAATACAAAGAAGCCGCCTCACCTGAACTTAAAGAAACTTGGAACCATATCCTTAAGGGGGTATTCACAGTTCAGAATGGGTTGAATATAACCTCAGACATTTTTCTTGACCTGACAATTATTCTCTTTGGTATAGTCTGTTGGAACTATAACCGAATAGGAAAGATCTTAGCTATATATGCATTCATTGGAGGTGGATTACACTTTATTTTTAAAGCGTACACCTTCCCCAAGCCACCTGCTACTGAAGGACTATTCGATGCAGGCCCCATCGCGGCCATGTGGCCATTTATTGCTGCTATATGGATTCTGACTAGTTTATATATGGACAAGAAAATAGCGCAACCTAACAATGTATAAGCAACATTAAAACGGCCACTTATGCTTGACAGTGTGCACCAGTCAGATAAGAATAATCAAAAAGAAGACAGCAATGAACAAAAAGCGATTTCTTATACTGTATTTGCTGGCATTCCGAGTAATTTCAAGTGCCCAGGTACAGGTCAGATTAGAACCAAGGCATAAAAATGTTTTTGAAAATAAATATTTGCGTCTCCTGGATGTTCATATTGCTCCTGGCGATACAAGCATCTTCCACATTCATTCAACCCCATCCTTCTTTCTCAGGCTTACCAATTCTGATGTATGGACGCAAGTAAAAGGTCAGGACTGGACAAAATCACAAAGGGCTGCAGGGGAACCATCATACGACCCCTATCTGAATGACTCACTTATTCACAGGGTGACAAATAGCGATACAGCAGATTTTCATGTTACCGACACGGAGATTTTGTCCCCCTACTATAACAGCCATCAAATTAAACCATTGCCATTTGAAGTGCTCCTTGACAATGAAAAGATATTAGCCTATCGTGTGAGTAATACTTCAATCAACCACAATATAATAAGCAAGCGTGGACCAATGATCGCTCAACTTGTTGAAGGTGATATAATCCTGGTGCATGATGAAGAGACCAAAAAAATCAAAGAAATAAAAAAGGGGGGCTACCTGTATATTAATCCGGAAAGCTCATTCCATTTTTCTGCTCCAGAAAACGAAAAAATAAACCTGGTTCTACTTGAAATTAAATGACTTTTCTTTCAAATTAACGCCTGAACGTATAAGAAATTATTTGCCGAGTATAACGACCCCGGGCAGCAGGCCCACCTGAGTGAACCAGATAACAAAACACCTGATATCCATCCGGGATTTTTTTGATTACTAACCGGGGAAACAACAGTGAGCCCATAGTGCAGTGAGCTGATACAAAAACCACCTCTTAATTTACAGCATTTCAAGTATATTTAAAGTACAAGAACCATAACAACCAACAAAAGGAAACAGTCATGGAAAACATCATCCAGTTCATTAATTCCCTTGACGGCAATTACGTCATTATTTTTTTAATTGCCCTGTTCTATACCGTGGAACGCCTGCTGGGTACTCCGTTCAAATACGACAGGCGGGTCACGCATTTTTTCAACAATTTTGTGTTCATGCTTACCTTTTATGCGGCCAGCCTGGCCTATGCGATTGTCCAGGTAAGCGTAATAGACTGGTCCACTGTCCATGAAATAGGTCTTTTTCACCTGATAGAAATTCCCCTCTGGCTGAAGGTTATCCTGGGTGTCATGTGCTTTGACCTTACCTCCTACTGGTTTCACCGGCTGGCCCATAAATCGCCCCTGCTGTGGAGGCTGCACCGGGTGCATCACAGCGATACCAGCATGGATACCTCCACTTTTTTCCGGGGTCACCCGCTGGAGGTATTGGTCTTTGGCACATCCAATGTCATCGCCTGCATCCTCTTCGGGCTGGATCTCCCGATCCTGGGCGTTTACCTGGTTGTTCAATTACCCTTCCTGGTGGCCCAGCATGCCAATTTTCAATTACCCGAGCGGATGGATAAGATATTGAGAAAACTGTTTATCACACCGAATATCCACAAGGTTCATCATGATCAAAACCAGTATTATACCGATTCGAACTTTGCCGACATTTTCGTGTTCTGGGATAAACTATTCGGAACATATAAACAGGTACCGGTAACCTCCCTGAATTACGGGTTAAAGGAATTCGATTCCAATCAAAAACAAACCTTTTGGTACCTGCTGATCAGTCCTTTTATAAATATTAAACGAAATACCAGCGACAAACCATAACCAAACACCACTGGGAAAATGCATTGACGGGTAAAGTAATCCGTATCATACCAAAAAATGCGGATGAAACCTGTACGGAGAACGCAACCGGGAAGATTCTCCGGGTGCTTATGAAACCCTGGCATCCTTACCCGGTCCGGGATTACTCGATATCTCCGTCTTTTTGGAATAACCCCTACCTATTTATTGTTTCGCGATACATGTTTTAGCGGATCCGGAGAAATGAAACTGTCAGGTTTTCGTGTTATGACCGGCACGGGCGGATTTTTTGATTACCCGGATTGAAAAATAAATGATGCAAGTGACTGCAATAAATATACCTGTAGAAAGAATTTCCCATTTGCTCAGACGGGTCAGCAACCAGATAATGGCTGCGAGACCAATACCGGGAATGATCAACCCACCCGGAACCCGGAATGTTTTTTCCGCAGTGGCATCCCTCATCCCCCTCAATTTTATCATGGCCAGGATAACCGCCGCGTAGATCAGTAAGATAGCGGCACTGGCCAGGACTGCCAATTGCTTAAATCCGCCTGAGACGGAAAAAATAAAAATGAGCAACCCGTAGGTAATGACAGCCCAATGCGGGGTGGCAAACCGGGGGTGAACCCGGCCGAGATAAGCGGGGAAAAGGCCGTCCTTGGCTCCTGCGAATAATGTGCGGGGTGTAGCCATCACATCGGCGCTGACGCTTCCAAAACAGGAAATGGCTGCCGTGATCAACAAAAGGGTCGCTCCGGCCGGACCAATCAGCCTTTCCGCGACACCGGCCAGCGGGGCATCCTTATAGGCAGCGATTTCAGCACCCAGCACCCCCTGCGTAACCATCTGCAATAACATATATACAAAAAGTATCGTCAGGCCACCCAGGAAAATACCCAGCGGAACCGTCCGTTTGGGATTTTTTAATTCCCCGCTCACGCCAAGGGATGTTTCAAAACCGGCAAAGGCAAAAAAGAGGATCAGCGTGGTGTCTCCGAAGGTTTTAACGGAAGGCAAATGGTCCCACCGGAGGTTGGCTGCTTTTACCTGGCTGAACCCAAACAGGATAATTCCCAGCAGGGGTAATAATTTGATGATGCTGATGCCCTTTACGAAAGTAATGCCCTGCTTTACCCCGCGCACATTGATCAATACCATGAGCCCGATCAATCCGAAAAAGAGGAAACCGCGTAGCCAGGGATTGACAAATGCGGGAAATAAAACCGCCAGGGAATCGGCAATCACATTGATCACAGCCGCACTTCCAAGGACTCCCCAGCCAAAAAAGTATAACCAATTGACAATAAACCCGGCAAAATCGCCAAAAGCGGTTTCCACATATGCATAGGAACCTCCGCTCGTGGTTACCCGGCTTCCGATCTCCGCATAACAGAGAAGGATGGCTGCCAGCATGATACTGCAAACGACATACCCGAAAACCCCAAATGCACCGAGGGCCATCCCCACAACGGCCGGGAGAACAAATATGCCCGAGCCGATCACACCGTTGATGATCGACAGGGCCAGTCCGGAAACCCCTACCACTCGTTTTAAGCCTTCCTCAGAATTTTCTTTTCGCATATCCGTTTGGGTATTGCCGAACAAGATAACCAAGTAATCGGACTAAACAGGTATAAAATTCGTGACCCGGTAAAGTGTATTCATGGTGGCATACCAACCCCTTACTACTGAAAAGTACATGAACCCCTGTCATTACCCCGCCGGCGTTTTCCCGCAGTGCTGACCGCACTGACTCGTACCTGTCTCAGTTCTCAAACATTTTGTAATTTACCTGTATGACCGGAGACAAGTCTCTGACCACAGTTCATAACTCCCAAAACAACAAGCAATGATTAACCCGGCATTAAAAAAGATTTTGACACTTGCCACATTTGCCGTCGCCCTTCTTATCAGCGGATGCAGACAAAAAGCAACCACCCCCCATGCAAATACCGAAAAACCTGATTTGACCGGATTGAAAACTGAAATAGAGACAAGATTGCGGGAATACGAACGTCATTTACAAAACAGGGACTCGCTGGCATTGGGTGACATGTACATGGAAGATGCCGAAATAATTCCGTCGATTACAGGCAGGGCAAAAATTACAGAGGCCCTGGGAGCTATGATCCGGGATAGCATCACCGGGCGGTTCAACACTACCCAAATATGGGGAAACCATGAATTGATCGTTGAGGAAGGAAAGGGCAATTGGCTGAAACCGGGCGGGGAAATCGCGGGGCGGGGAAAATATTTACTCGTCTGGAAAAAAGACAACGGGAAATGGAAAATCCTGAGAGATACCTGGTTCCCAGAGAAATAATTGCCGGGAACCGGCAGTTATAAAATAAGAAGCTGACCCATGACATTATTAAATAAATGGCGTATTGCGGGGATCCTTACCCTGACCCTATCGGGCTTTCTTTTTCATTACGTTTACTCCTGGTCAGGTAATTCCCGGATAATCGGATTGATCGCCCCGGTGAATGAGAGTGTCTGGGAACACCTGAAACTTGGGTTCTGGGCTGTTGTATTATTTTCTGCAGCGGAATACAGTCAACTAAAAAATAAGGTTTCAAACTATTTCTTCGCCAGGATGGCCGGCATTTTATCGCTTGAACTGACCATCCTTTCAATTTTCTATAGTTATACCATGATTTCAGGTCACAGCATTCTATGGATCGATATCCTTTCCTATGTTCTGGGTGTCATCGCCGGTCAATATATTACACATTTTCTTTTCCGCCGAAACCCGCTTCCTGCTTTCCTGAACCGGTTGGGCCTGGCAACCATTATCGTATTGGGAATTGTATTTGCCGTCCTGACCTGCTACCCCCCTCATTCCGGATTATTCAAAGACCCGAATAACCACAGCTATGGCATCATGAAAAAAATCAGCAAAAAATAAATATGTACGCGTCGTTATGCCGGGTTTGAATATTCATCCCTTGGCAATAATTCTTAACTTACTGCGGTTAAATTATCCCGGTTCAAAAACCGAAAGACAACAAATGGCCGAGTCATGAAACTTTCCGAAAATAACAGAACGCTAAATTCAATGTCAATTCATTGGTTAGCGGGGATGATTTTGTTTCCGGCGATCTGCTTCTGCCAGGCAGAGCCGCTACCCCGTGTAAGTTTTGGGAAAATTGAACGGATCAGCCGGTTTCATACAGAGCTTGTCGAACCCAGGAATATAGACATATGGCTTCCTGATTCATATGATACAGGTAAAACCTACGATGTCCTGTATATGCACGACGGGCAAATGCTTTTTGATTCCGCCACCACCTGGAACAAACAGGCCTGGGATGCCGATGACTGTTTCGGCCGGCTGATAAAAGAAGGAAAGATAAAGGAATGCATCATCGTGGGTATATGGAATGTCCCGGGAAACCGATACGCTGATTATTTTCCCGAAAAGATCATCCCGGATATTCCCGAACCGACACGGACGCGGATCCTGGAAAAACAACTTAAAGGACCGCCCCGTGCCGATAATTATCTCAGGTTTATCGTCACCGAACTGAAACCCTATATTGACCGGCACTACTCCACCCGACCGGAAGCCGGGAGTACCTGGATGATGGGCAGCAGCATGGGGGGGCTGATTTCTGTTTATGCCCTTTGTGAGTACCCCTCTGTTTTCGGGGGAGTGGCCTGTCTTTCCATCCACTCCCCGCTTGCGAGTTACGATTTGATCGATGAAAGGACCAATGAAGAAGTGGCTTCCAAATTCAGGCAGTATCTGGGGAACAAACTCCCGCCCGCCAATACGCGGAAAATTTATTTTGACTACGGGAACCTGACCGGGGATGCTTACTACAAACCCTACCAGGCAGGGATAGATGAGGTAATGCGGCAAAAAGGATACCGGGCCCCTTACTGGCAAACCAAGTATTTTGAAGGGGAGAGTCATAACGAGATTTCCTGGGCCAGGCGCCTGGACATTCCCGCGCTTTTTCTCCTGAGAAAAGAGACTCCCTGACAAGTAATGCGCATTCCAAAAAAAAAATCAAATCCGCTGGTTTTAACGTGCGTCCTGCTTTAACCATATACCCGGGGCAGCACAAGGACCTGCCGGAAATGCAACAGCTCTTTGCGGAAACGATCATGTACGTTTGCCGGAATGAATACACTCCTAGGCAGACTGAAGTCTGGGCCTCCGGCGCGGAGGATAAATCCCGGTGGAATGATATCATTGAAAAGCAATTCGTCCTGCTAGCCCGGTTGGATTCCCGGCTGGTGGGCTTTGCCTCGCTGGAACATGAAAACCATATTGACCTGCTATATATCCACAAGGACCACCAGCGACAAGGGCTTGCCCTCGCTTTATACAGCAGGCTGGAATCAGAAGCCATCCGGCTGGGTCAGAAAATGCTGACGGCAGATGTGAGTATAACAGCTGTGCCTTTTTTTAAGCGGATTGGATTTCAGATCCTGAGAGAAAAAACCGCCATATTGCAAGGGGTTGAATTAACGAATTACATCATGGAAAAAAATCTGGTATAGCCATTATGCCAAACATTTGAATCAAATTTGAAGTACCATGAAAGAGATTAATATCCCCTACAAAGAAGCCATCCCGGGTAAATATGAAAGATACCTGGGCCCTTACCTTTATGAACCGTTTGCCGTTTACACGAGCGGAAGGATCAGGGGCGAGCCCCGTTTGGTACTTGAGATGGCCGCGGGCACCGGCCGGGTTACCCGGCACATCGCAAGGAAAATCGGGACAGGCGCCAAACTGGTTGCCACCGATATCAATCCCGGCATGCTCGAGATTGCCCGGAAACAGGTGGACGCCCCGCATGTTGAATTTGTAGTGGCCGACTCTCAGGATCTCCCCTTCCCTGACAATCATTTCGACTGTGTGATCTGCCAGTTTGGATTTATGTTTTTACCCGACCGGCAAAAGGGTTTTAACGAAGCATGGCGGGTTCTCAAACCGGGTGGCCAATTTATTTTCGTCACCTGGGACAAAGCTGAAAACAATATCACTGTACACATCAGCCAGCAGACCGTGATCGGGTATCTGGAAGAAGCCCCTCCCCCCTTTTATGCACGGCCTTACTCGATGCATGATCCGGCTGAACTGCAAAATCATGTGGTGATGGCCGGATTCCCGTCCGTTCACCTTGAACGGGTAAGCCTGACCGGGGTTTGCCCGACCGCAATGGATGCAGCCACGGGGTTTGTGGAAGGGAATGCCATTGTTCATGAAGTATTGGGGCTGGGACCGGGTATGCTGGAAAAGATCAAGGGGGAGATCGTGGAAAAGATCCATGTGCAGGTTAGTGACGACCCGGTCCGGTCTGAAATCAATGCCTGGATTGGGGAAGCTTTTAAATAATGACAGACCCGCCGTGAATGAACAGGATTCAGCGGCAAAACAGTTTTCGTGATTCCGGGTTTTTCAGTAGTAATATAGTAGCAGCGAAAAGGGCCATGGAAATATGACCTGCGGCTTAAATAACCCTGTCAAGAGAATATGAAAGTAAAAAACATCTGGCTGTTTTCCTTCGTGGTTTTATTTCTTGCCTCTTTCCGGCCCGAAAAGAAAGGAAAGCATTTATTCATTCTTTCCGGGCAATCGAATATGGCGCTATTGAAACCCGAAGAATCCTTTACCCCGGCCGTTGAAGCCGCGTTTGGGAAAGAAAATGTGATCGTGGTAAAAGATGCACTCGGAGGACAGCCCATCAGACGATGGTACAGGAACTGGAAGCCCGCAAATGGAGATGAGCCGAAGGCCCAGCCTGACCTGTATGATTCGCTGATGAAAAAAGTTTTTGCCGCCATCGATAAAGAACGTCTCGCCAGCATCACTTTTATCTGGATGCAGGGCGAGCGGGATGCCCGCGAAAAACTGGGTGATGTGTACGAAAAAAGCCTGACCGGTCTGTACGACCAGCTTTGCAGTGACCTGAAGCGAAAAGATGTCAACTTTGTGATCGGCCGGTTGAGCGATTTTGACCTGCCGAATCAAAATTACCCGGACTGGACGCTGATCCGGGATATCCAGGTGAAGGTAGGCGAATCAAATCCCCGGTTTGGCTGGATCGATACCGATGATCTGAATGACGGGTTGAACAGGGAGGGGAAATTGATCAGAAATGACCTTCATATGTCGGCTGAAGGATATGTCATCATGGGCAGGCGTTTTGCTGAAAAAGCCATCGGACTGATTCAGCCTCATCGATAAGAAGCCTGCACGGGATGGCGCGTGGAACTGGAAACGGATCCAGTGATGTCTGACGATACCCAAACACCATAAATAAATAAATTAAATCACATCATGGAAAAAAAGTACCGTTATCTGGGGTATGTCCTGCTGCTGCTTATCCCGCTTGTTTACTTCGGATTTTATTATACTTATTTCATAAAATTTCCCAGCTTCAACCCCGACATAGATTTCTATGACCATCTGCATGCGGCGATCTCCTCAACCTGGATCCTGTTGCTGATCATTCAGCCAATGCTGATCAGCCGCCGTAAATATGACTGGCACCGGAAACTTGGGCGGTTCTCTTATTTTCTCTTCCCGCTAATGATCCTGTCCTTTTTGCCGAATGAGATCCAAATGGTGCAGGGGGGGCGTACGAAAGAACTTTTTTATCCCGGGGGCGACCAGGTGGTATTGATCTCCCTTTATGTCCTGGCTATGCTTAATAAAAAGCATACACCTGCTCACATGCGTTATATGATCAGCGCTGCGTTGGTGTTTCTGGGGCCCACATTCGGGAGAATCGGGTATTTCTGGCTGAGTTTATCCCAGGTGGAAACTCAAACTGTACAATACGGGATTGTTTTCTTTTTTCTTGGCGGACTTACCCTTTATGATGGCGCCCCGTTCAAAAAGTCAAAACCCTATTTCGTGGCCATGGTGTTGTTTCTCCTGCACGCAATTCTTTTCTATTTTTTATTTGCCTGAGGACCGGTTCTTCCTTACCTGATGATCAAACGCTGACTCAGATTTTTTGTACTGCCCCTGAGTACCAGGGTATAGGCTCCCCGAGGCAGGCCCTGAATATCCAATTCGGCCAATTGGGTACCTTCTGTAAGTATGAGTTGCCGTACCCGTTGTCCCAGATCATTCACGAGGAAAATAGTTACCGCCTCGGTCAATGACCGGTTCAATGCTATACGTACCTGTCCCGATGCCGGGTTAGGAAATACGCGTAAGTCCGAAGACTCGGTGCCGGTGCTGAATACCATGCGAACCGGGCTGTATTTGAAGCTGGCATCCGCATCCACCAGCCGCAGCCGGTAAAACAGGACCCGGTCCCCGGCATTTTGGTCAACATACCCGTAATGGCGAACACTGCTGCTGTTTCCGGAAGCGTTTACCTGGCCAAGGGACTGGTAATGCAGGCCGTCAACACTTCTCTCCACGTCGAAATAGGCGCTATTCTGTTCAGACTCCGTTCTCCAATTAAGCCGGACATCATTTCCCTGCCGCAATGCTTCCAGCCAAATGCCTCGTATGGGCAACACCGCAGTCAGGGTTGAAAAGGATTGTGTGACCGTGTATCCGGAAGGACCGCCGTTTCCAACTGCTTCACAGGCAAAATCATAAGTGGTTGCAGGTGTGAGACCCGTCACCGTCAGAAATGCGGAATTAATGCTTCGCACGGTCCAGGTACTTTGTGACTGCTCTTTATATCTCAGGTGATACACGATCGTATTGCTGACCGGTGACCAGAGGAACATCGCACTGGTATCCGTGATATTGGTGACGGTCAAACCACCCGGTGGTGGCGGAAGCGCTTCATTGTTATGATCAAAAAAGTGAAAAGCCGTGGTATAGTAACCACTTAATACATAAAGGCTGTTGTCTGTAGCGAGGGTACAGGCCATTCCCCACCCGCTGTAAATATTGACCGAATCGACCCATTTCCGGGTCCCGGTATTATCATATTTAAGGGTGATCATCCGTAAATTATTACTCCCCAAAAAATTATGATCAGGCCCGCCTTTCCCCGTTACAAAGACATCGCCGTTCGCTTTTGCAGCGATGAAATATGGAACCTCATCATTGTAAATAGTTTCGTTATGCCGGGTACTCCAAAAAATGGAACCATTCAGGTCCGTTTGAAAAGTGATCCAGTCAAAAAGTGAGCTGCTGATATTTCCGTAACAAATAGTACTAAGCCTTCCCCCCACCAGGGTGAACCGGGTGGGAAATTCAAATCCTCCAAAATCGAAATTTTGAACCCATACTTGTGAACCCGAGCCATTCAGTTTATATATCATGATATCCTCCCCGGAAGAAGCACCCACCTGGTTGGCATAAGAAGTAAGGAGATATGTATTTCCGGAATCATCCATTTCAATGTCCTTCCCGGCATGACCCGTGAAGGCCGCTGTCCATAACAGGGTGCCGGAGGTATCCCAGCAGATCGCAGGCGCCATACTATTTAAGGTCCCCGGGGTTTGGCTGCCGGAAAATACAACCCGGTTGCCCTTGAGTCGCATGGAACAAAACATCGAAACTCCGATACTGTTGTTGCTTTGCGTAAACAGGATATTTCCCGCAGGGTCCAGTTTTATGAAAACAAAACCCGATGGACTGGCAGCCACCGTTCCGATATAAAGATTTCCGAAAATGTCGGTTTCACTTCGGATATTGAAACTGATCACGTTATTTACAAAGATGGTCATGGGTATGGTATCCTTCCAAAGCAAAGTCCCTGCAGGGTTGTATTTTAATACAACCAATGCATCTGGATAATCATAGGTGGAGTACGAATAACGGCAACCCACGACAAAGACATTGCCGCTGCTGTCGGTATTGACCCAATAAGACTTTTCATATTTACCCGGCAACCCAGAAGAGGAGGAATTTTCCCAGATCAGGTTCCCGAATTTGTCGTATTTACGGGTATAGATATTATTGGCTACCCAAAAGCCCGTCACAATCACATTATCGGAATTATCCCTGGCCATCATTACACCGGTCTTCTGATAACTGTCAGATGGCCTGATCCAGTCTGTCGAATACTGCGCACAAAGCGTACCAGCAAACAAAATGCTGATAAAGGGAAGGATAAATCGCTTCATAAACCACTGGCTTTAATGTCATGGAAAATTTTCAGGAGGGTATTCGGAAAAAATGATCGAACCTGAAAAGGAATGTTTTCAGAACTTTTAAGTTCTGAAATTTTTTCAAACTATAACATGACCGAAGTCAATAAATTAATCCATTTTACCTTTTCATAGCTTAGTAAGCTTTGACAGGCTTGATGTAACTTTCCCGGGAAGAAGTTTTACTGTGTACATCGACTTAATTTCCTTATAATAAACAACTAAAGAAACAAATGCTAACAAAAATTCACCCAAAATTACCGATGCGTGCTATGGCATCTACCCGCACTTACTATCAAAAACAGCTGGGGTTCAATATACAGGGCGATTACGGCAACTACCTGATCGTTGAAAAAGACGGTTTAGAAATTCATTTTTTTGAATTCAAAGCGCTGGATCCGCATGAAAATTACGGACAGGTGTATATCCGAACTGATGACATAGAAGGACTTTACCGGTCATTACTGGAAAATAAAACACCCATCCACCCTAACGGGTCTTTACAGATTAAACCCTGGGGGCAAAAAGAATTTTCGTTGCTGGACCCGGATCATAACCTGCTTACTTTCGGACAGGACATACAATCCCTGTAAGCACAATCTTCCTGCTTGCAGAAAACCAGTCGGCCTGATTATTTATGTGCAAGATCACAACCTCTCCATGCAATTTTGTTTTGGCTTATTTACGGGTATGTAATACAATTTGATATTTCATGTAACCAATTGTCTATTTATGCGTCCCACAGGGAAGAAATCCGTGTCAGTGAATTATTAAACTCTGTTTGCACTGAGCCAAATAAGGGTCGAAGGATTCGTTTGCCCTGCATATTCACCGCTGATGCGGGATGATTCGGAAAAAATTCTTGCGGTGCAGCATATTGTAATACCAAAATGTCCTGCATATTGAGCGCCAGCGATGAGTCAGATAAATGACACGTACAGGAAAGTGTTTCCCATGGATCCGTTGTGCAATAATCCTGCTCTATTAAAACAAACGGCAAACCCGTGACTGTTCTCCCTGCCATCAGACTGGAGTCATCACTGAGCAGGTTTTATTTAACCATACAAAGACCAACATCATGACCAGTTACATTAAATCAATCCTGTCAATTTTCGGGGCAGTCATTCTTGTCCTCAGCAGTTGTAAAAAAGAAACAAGCTCCGGGCGAACAGCCGGTGATGTTGAAAATGATTTTAAAAACATGGATTTGTCACCGGGAATCCATGATCTGGAACTCACGCTGGAAGACGGAGACACTTATAAATTCAGGGTGATTGCACCGGTTCGTGCGGCGGGTGAAAAAAGGCCCCTGATACTCGCACTGCACGGCGCCCCTGCCGGGAACCCCGAAGCATATAAAACCACGGCCTGTTATATTGAACCCGGTTTGGCAAGTCTAAACGCCTTTATCCTGAGCCCCTACGGCGGACAGGGACTGTGGTACCAGAATTATTTTAAGGAAGAAGTAAGCCGGCTGATGTACCTCGCCAAAAAATACTGGCCGGTGGCCCTGAATAAAGTTGCCGTCACAGGATACAGCAACGGGGGTAACGGGAGTTGGTTCTTTGCGGAGATACAACCTTCAGAATTTTCGGCAGCCATCCCGATGGCCACTTCCTATGATATCACTAACGGGAGCGGTGGTGGACGCAAGATCAATATCCCGCTCTATGTGATCCACGGGCAAAATGACGAGTTATTCCCACTGGCGCAGACTCAATCCTGGGTACAGCTCTCGAGGGCTGCGGGAAGCAATATCACTTTTGTGGTGGCCCCGGGTCTGGGTCACTATGTGCCCTGCAACTATACCCCATACCTTCAACAGGCTGCCAATTGGCTCCTAACTTCTGTGTGGTAGTTTTTTTGAACCCTCCTGTTGGTCCCAGGAAATTAAAAGCCCGTACCTGTTATAACAGGTACGGGCTTTTTTCATAACCCTACTTTACCTTTAGCGGGTTACCGTTACCCTTAGATAGGTAGCCGGGATCATTGTTTTTCCCGGACTTCCGCTTTTATTCTGGCTGATAAACAGTTCTTCCAGTTCGCGTTGAAGATCATCTGCTTTCCCGTTTTTTTCTGCGGCTTCAAAAGCGTTCATGGTTGGGCCATAGTATTTCCGGAAATTACTGACCAGTTCGACCGGGGAATACGGTGCGTGGAATGTGAAGGTATCCCGTACGAAAGAAACATTTTCTCCCCGTATACCGGCGTTTACAAACCGCGATTTAACCTCATCTTCCACACCCCACAACATCGGACTGACAAATCCTTCGGGTGGCGGTGGTGTATAGGCCGAACTGATCTTCAGGATCTGTGCGACGAGTGTGGGATCACCCGGGATCCAGTTTCCCATCACGATCCGTCCGCCCGGGCGGGTTACCCGAACCATTTCCTTCGCCACCTCCATCGGTCGCGGCGCAAACATGGCTCCGAAAATACTGACGACCATGTCAAACCGATGATCCTCCAGCTCCTGCAGATCCGTGGCATCGCCTTCGCGGATCACACAATTGGAAAGCCCTTCGGCCTGTGCCCTTTTGTTTCCGGCTTCCACCAGGTTCCGGGCAATATCCACTCCAAGAACATCCGCGCCGAGTTTGGCCTGGGGAATGGCCGTGGTGCCGTCGCCGCACCCGAGTTCCAATACTTTAAGACCCGGGGTAACGCCCAGTTTGGCGACCAGTTCTTCCCCGCTTTGCCGCATGGTTTCAGCGATGCGGGTAAAATCCCCCTTTTCCCATAATGCTTTGTTCGGATTCATGTTTTTTGTTTTATTGGTTTTTGAATGATAAAAATAGTGAGATACCTGATCTTCCGGCCTGTACTTGAGCCGGATGCGGGTTTACCTGATCAGAACATGCTACCTGGTTAGCCGGTCCTGTGCTCACCGGGTTCCAGGCCTAAATAAATAATTACCTTTAGCTGTAACTGGCAATTCCCTGTTCTTTACAATAAAATTACACAGCTATGTTCAAAAAAATCCTCCCCCTTATCATCGTAACAGTCCTCGTACTGTGCTCCTGCAAGAACCGAAAGAATACCGGGGAACCGCCCGTTTCCAATCCGCCCGTGGAACAACCTTCAGAATCATTTAAATCCATAGACTCTTCCGCGATTGACGGACTAAACAAATCGATCGCATCCGGTACACTAAATACAGCGGAGGAGATTATAAGCGCGTATGCACCCAGGGATTCTACAGCCGAAGGGAAATACGCCTATACCATCACTAAAACCGAGACGGAAAACAATACCACCGAAGTTACGCTCATTGAAGAAGGATTGATGGATGATTCCCGGGCCGGACGAAAAGTGATCATGACCCTCGTACTCGAGAACGACCGGTATAAAATTATTTCGATGAAAGAGAATTACAAATGCTGGAGCGGCCGCGGACATGAAACCTGGGGCGTTGAACCCTGCCTGTAAGTATCCTGCCAACAAAAAGCATTTCTCCAATCAACGGCATCCGGCCTCTCCGGTTCTGGTGAATTTTCTTAAAAGCTGAGAACCGCCGCACCATTCTTCACCGGCTCATGAATCGCTGAAGAACCTACGATCTGCACCCCTTCAAGCAGTTCCTCCGCACCGTAACCACGCACTTTTGCACAGGGGGGGCATACTCCAACCGGGCAGCCGTTATCCATAACGGTCCGGATCATATCCACCATCGGGGGATCTTCGGGATTCAGGTGCACCTTATCTGCCGCTCCCTTGCGTACCCAATCCACGCCGGAACTGACCAGGAAGACCGAGACATCAAGTCCGGATTTGATACCACCGTTGGCAATGCTCCAGGCAACGGAAGAACGCTCATCATCGAGACCACGTGAAATGACAATTACCAGTTTTCTTTTTTCCATGATTGTAGTTTTAAAAATGTATGGTTTTATGTTTTTATACTTTTTCAGGAGGTCGTTCTTACCGGGTACCGGGCGTATAGGCATGCAGGCTGATTGCCGGCCCGGAATTGGGGTTGCCCACACTGTGAAAAGCCAGCCGGTCATCGATATATGCCAGGTCATTTTCCTGGTACACTTCCACGCTTTTCAATACCGGTATTTCTGTGGGCGAGTATCGTTTTTCCTGGAGCTTGCCCTGCAAAACTTTAAATACGCAACCTCCGGACGGATGACCGTGCACATCGGTCTGATCACCAGGCTTCCAGCTGATCAGAACCACTTTCAGCCAATCGTTCTGGACCAGCACGATCTTTCCAGCCGGGTGTCGCTCCACTTTTCCGGCGGCCATGGGTGTCAGTTTTTCCATCCGCTGCATTATCGGAATAAAGGGCAGTGCGGTTCCGAGATATCTCCCCGGAAAAAGAGATATAAAAAGTTCCTGGCAAATCGCCGAAAGATCGGGGAGGCGACCGGTCAGGATTTCACGCCGGGCTTCTGCCGTCAATAATCCATAACGGCTGAAAGGACGGATCTTCTCCGGGTGGTTCCTGCTGCCGGCCAATGAGAGATTTATGGGTGCGACAGGTGCACTCTTCACGAAATTGTTGCTGACGGCGGGTTGAAATTTGGTCATCATGTGTTCCGATTTTGATGACACAAAAATGGGAACAGAATGACCCCTCTATTTTGCTTAAAAGTTCAACAAATTGACTTAAAAGTCCACCTCCCCTAAAGTGCTTCTTTTCAGCACTTCTTATACTCGGTGGGGTTATGACCCATTACGGATTTAAAGGCCCGGCTGAAATGGGAGAGATCTTCGAAACCGGCGTCAAAAGCGACCTGTGTAACGCTCATATTGGTATTGGAAAGCAGGTTTGCCGCGTAGTGAATGCGTCTTTTTTGCAGCCATTTGCCGGGGGTTTCACCATAGAGGTGCTGAAAGTCCCTTTTAAAGGAGGACAGGCTGCGGTGACATAACTCGGCATATTCCTCCATTTTCAGGTTGAAGCAAAAATTCTTTTCCATCACCTGTTGAATGGGAGGCTTGTCAGTCTCGGACAGCATATTGAAATAGGCAGTCAAAGTTGGGTCTGCATTCATCAGGTTGACCAGCAACTCCTTAAGCTTGAGTACAAGGATATGATCAGGGGGTCTGTTATGGCCCCTGAAATAGGTAAGCATGGAGTGAAAATATCCTTCCAGATAACTTGAAGATTCGACCTCCCTCGCTGTAAATTCCAGGGCTTCATTGGACCGGCTGAGTGCCATTTTTCCCCGGGCTTCCCGGAAAGTCTCCCGGATCAGGTCGTCCGATAAAAAGAAACCCAGCATGCAGTATTCATCATCAAAATACTGGTGAATTACTTCGGCACCTTTTTTAAAATAAAGTGTTTGACCGGGCACCAGTGTCCATTCCCCGTTCACCGTGCGGTATGTTTTTTTCCCGCTGAGTACATGAACCAGATAATCGTTGCGCGAAAAAATGCCTATATGCTCTGCATCGAGCGGACAGGTATATTCCAGGCAAACGGTTTGGTCGTACTGGAACCGGTTGAAGCTGAGGTTTTCCTTTACAATCTTGTAAAAATTAAGCATAAGGATTATTCGTTTTCCGGCAGATCCGTTACTCCACCGAATTAATTACAGTACAATTTAAAAAAATTACTGCGTTTGGCTTCATTTCTTCGCGCTCAGGCAACAACCGGAATATGGACAACTTCGCTACCGCTAAAGGAACCCCTTAATTAAAAATGGAAACCGTAATGGGCAGAATCAACCGGTCATCCCATCATTGATAAAGAGGAAGAAATGGAGAAACTGTCGGAGAGGGTGCGGGAATTCATTCGTATGCAAACCCGCCGATAAAAACCGGGCAGGAAAGATTATCCCTAAGCTGATTCCATAAACGCTGATCCCGGTCATTGGACGGGAATACGGGAATTCATTTATTTGCGGATAGAAGCCATGTCAACAAAAATATTGCTGGTATGCGGGGTATTGACGGCGGTCATATATATCGCCATGAACATCTATGTTCCGCTTCTGTACCCCGGCTATCAGGTTTTCTCCCAAACCGTGAGTGAATTATCCGCAATCGGGGCACCTTCTCGCTCCGTTTGGGTGGTATTGATGCTGCCTTACAGCCTGCTGCTGACCCTTTTTGGCTGGGGTGTATGGACGGTTTCCGGGGGGAAGAGATCACTTCGTGTGGCAGGTCTCTTACTGATCACCGATGCGGTGATCGGTATTTTCTGGCCCCCGATGCATACGCGGGAAGTTCTGGCAGCAGGCGGAGGAACGATTTCGGACACCCTGCATATTGTATGGACAGCGATCACGGTGCCCCTGATGGTCTTTGCAGTCGGGTTCGGCGGTTCTGCGCTTGGGAAAAGGTTTGGAATTTATTCCGCTTTCACTATTGCGGCAATGATCCTGTTTGGGATACTTACCGGGCTGATGAGCACCGATATGGAAAAAAACCTGCCCACACCCTGGATGGGTGTCTGGGAACGGGTTTCCATCGGCGCATTCATGATCTGGCTGATCTTTTTTGCATGGAGACTTTCCAGCCGGAGCCACTTGGCCACGGAATGATTTTTCCTATCTTCATGCCCACTTTTACTATTCTTACCAGTCCCCTCCCTATCTTTTTCTCATGATCTGCATGAACATCCAATTGCATTACATATGACTCAGATTACGGCAAGAAAATTAAAAATGCTGGGGCTGACCATGATCCATGCACTGGCAACCATGGTAAACGGGATGAGGGGAAGAAAAGAGTGAGCGGCTTATTTATAAATCCATTCAATAAACCAAATTCAACAAATATGTATTTGAATTCCTTTTCCCGCCGGATGTTCACCGCCATGGCGATATTGTTCGCCGCATTTTTCCTGTTGTTATGTACACCCAAAAAAGATCCGGATGGCAAATCCGGTTCTACCCTGGAAAAATATTTCAGTTATGGCGACTCGATTGAGTCAGCTGGTGTTCGCATGATACCCATCAGTACCCCGCTGGGTACTTTCAAGGTCTGGACCAAGCGATTCGGGACAAACCCGAAAATAAAAATTCTTCTCCTGCATGGCGGTCCGGCCATGACCCATGAGTATATGGAATGCTTCGAAACATTCTTCCAGCGTGAAGGATTTGAATTTTATGAATACGACCAGTTGGGTTCTTATTACAGCGACCAACCGAAAGACAGCAGTCTGTGGACCACGGAACGTTTTGTGGAAGAAGTGGAACAGGTACGCAAGGCGATTGGGGCGGACAGCAGCAATTTTTATGTGCTGGGGAATTCCTGGGGAGGAATCCTGGCGATGGAATACGCGCTGAAATACCAGCGTCACCTGAAAGGACTGATCGTTGCCAATATGGTGGCGAGTGCGCCGGAGTATGGAAAATATGCTGAGGAGGTCCTTTCCAAACAAATGAAACCGGAAGTGTTGGCAGAGATCCGTGATCTCGAAGCGAAGAAACAATTTGACAACCCCCGGTACATGGAACTGCTGATCCCTAATTTTTATAATGAACATATCTGCCGGTTACCGGAATGGCCCGACGGGCTGAACCGCTCCATCAAACACGTGAACGCGGAAGTTTACACCATGATGCAGGGACCAAGTGAATTCGGGATCAGCGGGCGACTGGCGAACTGGGATATCAAGGACCGTCTAAAGGAAATTGCCGTGCCCACCCTGATGATCGGAGCCAAGCATGATACCATGGATCCCAAAGCCATGGAAGAGCAAAGCAAAATGGTCCAGAAAGGCCATTATCTCTATTGCCCCAACGGCAGCCACCTGGCTATGTGGGACGACCAGGAAGTGTTTATGAAGGGTGTGATCGGTTTTATCCGGGATGTAGACAGCGGAAAATAAGTACAGGCACATTGTGAATATCGATGCATACCTGGAACGCATTGGCTATACAGGCCCACTGCGGCCTGATTATCCGGTATTGTGTGAACTGCAGCGATCCCATTTGATGACTGTGCCGTTTGAAAACCTGGATATCCACTATCATATCCCGATCGACCTGACGCAGTCGTATGACAAGATCGTTACAAAGCATCGGGGCGGATTCTGCTACGAGCTCAACGGACTCTTTTTCGAATTTTTGACAGCAGCTGGATTTTCAGCCAAACGGATCTCGGCCCGTGTGTTTGACGGGTCCGCGGGCCCGGGCCCCGAATTCGACCACCTGGCAATACTTGTTGCTCTCGAAGGAGAAATGTTCCTGGTTGATGTGGGATTTGGTGATTTTACACTCGGACCGTTAAAGATTAATGAAACCGGGGAGCAACAGGACCCGGCCGGGGTATTCCGAATTGAACAATATGATGAGATGTACCGGGTCGTAAGGAAAAAAGACACGGCCGGGGAGTTTCGTCCGGAATATATTTTTACCGGGCAGGAAAGAAAACTCAGCGATTTTTTTGAGATGTGCCGATACCACCAGACAAGTGAGTCCTCGCATTTCACCCAAAAAAGACTTTGCAGTCTCCCGGTAACCGGGGGTCGTATCACACTCACCGGGAATACCCTGAAATCAACCATTCAGGGGGTTGTAACCGAAAAGGATCTAAAAACCGAGGAGGAAGTGAGAACTGTACTTGCGGAATTATTTCGGATCCGGTTACCGGCCGGGTAACAGCAAACCATGTTGTAATGGTTCGCCCTTGTTATTTTCCGGGCACATTATCCTTCCAGCGCCAGAGATAAAGACAGGCATAGGTTCGGTAGGGCGACCACTGATCCGTTATTTTCAGGATCGCTGTGTTCAGGGTATGTTTCTTTCTTTGCCTGAGTCCGTATAATCCAACAACCGCCTGCCTGAGCCCGAGATCATCCAGGGCAAACAGGTCTTCCCTGCCCAGGGCGAACATCAGCAACATTTCCGTCGTCCATTTACCCACTCCTTTGATTTGTGTCAGGTAGGTGATCACCTCTTCGTTATTCATGGACGACAGTTTTTTGACATCCATACCCTGCTCTATCTCAAACCGGGCCACGTTTTGTACATAGCGTGTCTTCGCATTGCTCATACCGATGCCCCTGAGTTTTTCATATGGCATATCCAGGATCTCCTGCGGAGAGGGTTCACGTCCGCCGTAGAGGTCCAGGAACCGTCTTTTTATCACGGTCGCCACTTTGGTGCTCAGTTGCTGACTCATGATGGAATAGCAGAGATAGAGACAGAGATTCTTTTTCTTTTCGAGCCGAAAAGGACCGTGGGCCCGGATGAGTTTTTTCATGACCGGGTCTTGGGAAAGATGCGAGATATAATGCACAGGTTGGTTCTTTAGACAGGCATAAGCTTACCCTGGTACTTAGTCACGCCCCATTCAAGGAGAATAAATAAGCACACTTAAATTAGGCAATCCGTCACAATAAATGATATCGCTTGGAGGAAATCTGAAAAATAAATGACATTGAACCCGAACTACAATGCCGACGTGGTATAATCAGGCTTCTGCCCAGAGCTTGAAATCGGCCACTTTTTCACGGCTGACCACCATATCTTCTGAAGATCCGCCACCTGTCACCGACAATTTCAGGCGACTGTTGTAATAGGGCTTTACCTGCTGAATTGCACCAATACTGACAATAAAACTCCGGTTGAGCCGGAAAAATCCGCGGGGGTCGAGTTGATCCGTCAGCTGCTCCATGGTGTGATCCACCACGTAGCGGTTGCCCTCCATATCGACCAGGTACACGATCTTGTTGTCTGCCTGAAAAAAGGCGATCTTATCAGCATTGATAAAAAACAGGCGTTGCCCGACCTTTCCCAGAAAACGTTTTTTATACCTTTTTTCCGGCCGGCCCGGCACGAGGCGATTGTATTCCACCGGGCTGTAACCCGGGGCAAGGGCGCGTAATTTGTTGATCGCCGCCGCCAGCGCATCCAGGGTTACGGGTTTGAGGATATAATCAATGCTGAAAAATTTGAAGGCGTCAAGAGCATACTGGTCGAAAGCGGTGGTGAATATGACTGGGCGGTTGTAATTTACCTGTCGGAAAATTTCAAAACTCAGACCATCGGACAAGTGTATATCAAGCAACAGGATATCCGGTTGCGGATGTTGTTTGAGATACTGAACCGTTTCCTCGATACTTTCAAGGGAAGCGAGCACTTCGATCGAAGGGTCATATTGCTGCAGGAGGGTAGACAAGCGGTCTGCTGCCAGTTTTTCGTCTTCGACAATCAGTACTTTCATATCGTGTCGTTTAATTTCAACAGGGGAATACGCACTTCAAAGGATTCGTCCGTCCGGTTGACCTGTACGGGCTGACCGCTGATCAGTTCATACCGTTTCCGGATATTTTCAAGTCCCATCCGGGTGGAAGGTTCCTGCATTATCCTGGGTTGGAGGTTGTTTTTCACCACCAGCGTATCGTTTCCGTTGGTATGAATATCAATATGAAGGGGCCGGTTCCGGCTTACCACATTGTGTTTTATCGCGTTTTCAATCAGCATTTGAAGGGCAGCCGGTACTATATGCTGCTTAAGATGAGGCTCCCGGATATCCATGTGTACATGAAGGCCCTCATCAAACCTTTTATGCAATAAAAACAAATAGGGCTGGATCACATCGAGCTCGGATTCCAGGCGAACCAGCTCTTTTTCCTGGTTACTGAGTATATACCGGTACACTTTGGAAAATTCCTCGATGAACCGGTTGGCTTCCGGGTTTTCCCGGATCACCATGCCCGAAAGAACATTCAGGTTGTTGAAAAGAAAATGCGGATTGACCTGGTTTCGGACCAGTTGCAACTGGGCCTGTTCGCTGCGACTGCGGAGTTCTTCCGCTTCCGACCACTTGCGTTTATACTCCTGGAAAAAAAACAGGATCGCATTTACCAGGTGGAGGAAAAGGTTGATGAGTGTGGCGTAAATAATATTCAGCTTAAGCGGATTCCGGAACTGCTGCCCATCCAGCCGGTAATGAAGGCTTCCCATACCGTAAACCACCAAACAAGCCGAGAGAACAGCCACCAGGTTCCCGACGAGAAAAAAGATACCAAGGAAGCGGATTTTTTTCCTAGATGAATAGAATTTTTTGCGGAGGTAGGGTTTGATCAGCCGGTTGCCTTCCCAGGTAAGGAGCGTAACCGCGAAAATGGTCAGAACGGCGTCGTACCAGGTAACATCGATTCCGAAATAATAATAGACGTTGCAGAGCGCCGTGTTCAGGTATGCATACAGGGCCAGGAGCGTGATAAATAGGTACCTGTATGGATGACGAAACAACATAGTTATAAAAAGGTTGTCAGCCCCGCCGTTGCGCGGGACTGACAATAGTTTGTCATAGGAATAATTAACTGCTATCAGGGCAATAAAACTCTGTCGATCAAGTGTACAACACCATTCCGGCACATAATGTTCGTGGCGGTAATATTTGCCTTGTTTCCACCGTTTCCGTTGCCCAGGATGGTAGGTACCCCACCCACCCCATTGTTCAGGTTGGTTGTGGTATTTCCGCCGGCAAGCATTGGTAATGAGCCGTTTGTAAGATCAGATGAAAAGGCCCGGCCTCCCACTACATGGTACCTCAGTACTGCCAGTAATGTAGCTACCGGAATCTGGTTGATATCGGTCAGGCTGAGGGCGCTCAGCAATTGGGTAAAAGCGGCATTTGTGGGGGCAAATACGGTGAGTTTGGCGCTTCCCAGTGTACCGGCCAGGCTCGGGTCGCCACCAGGCGCGGTAGTAGCCCGGGTAACTGCTTTGACAAGGGAGTCAAGTTTGGCCGCGACGGCAGTTTCAACAATATTTCCGGCCGGCGGGGTCAGCACGCGACCGATCACATGGATCACCCCGTTATCAGCAGCCACATCAGCGGTATTTACTTTTATCCCGTTGATGAAAACCCCCGAAGCGTTTTTAGTAACGAATACGGAATCTCCACTTGCCGTGATCACTTTGGCATTGGGACCTGCCGGTACATCTGCAGCCATGATTTTTGAACCGATGGTGTGATACAGCAGGATATTTGATACCTGTGCCTTGGTCAGCGAATTAAGCACTGTACCCGTGATCCCTGAAGCGGTAAAGGCCGCATCATCAGGCGCGAAAACGGTAAAGGGACCGGTACCGCTGAGCGTGGTCTGCAGTTCGGCTTTGAGCACGGCTGATTCCAGGGTGTTAAAATTTCCGTTACTCACCACGATATCCGTGATGGTATTGGATACGGTTACATCATCGTCTTTGTCACAACCGGTGATAAGGACCGGCAGGCTTATCGCCCCGACAAGGGCAGCTTTGCGGAAGAAATTTTTGAGTTGCATAATTTTTTGTTTTGTTTAAGTAGATAACATCCCCAGGGTAAAAGAGATCGGAATCCGGGTGCAGACCATCGCCGACACGGAGTGAATCGACGGTATCCCGGAGTGAACCGTGTTTAAGGCTTTCAGAAAAAAGGGCAAAAAAAAGGGGTAGCCTGGCTACCCCCTGTCCAAAATGCGGTTATTTTCAGTCGAGCCCCCAGCTCATCTCCCCTCCTTTTTCATCTTTCAGGGAAATACCCAGGCTGGCCAGTTCATTCCGGATCTTGTCGGAAGTGGCAAAATCTTTCCGGTTCCTGGCCGCCTTCCTGATATCGATGAGCAGGTCCATCACTCCCTTGAATTGAGCCTGGCCGGTTTCGGTGACACTTTTCAGGCCAAAGATGTCTTCGACATACACTTTCATTTGCTTTTGCAGCAACTCAAATGTCTCCTGGCGCAGGGATGCGACCGGAATGATCCCATCTTTCATGGAATTGATGACAGGGACCAGTTCAAACATAGCGGCCAGTACCCGGGCTGTGCTGAAATCATCGTTCATGTGCTCATCAAACTCAGCCACAAGTTTCGAAACGCGGGTATCGAGCTCCGGGTCCGGCTGACCCGCCCCGGTTACATAATTCATTGCCTTTAACTTTTCGTAGGCTTCCCACAATCTTTTTAATCCCTTTTCGGCTGCAAGCAGCGCGTCGTTGCTGAAATCAAGCGTGCTGCGGTAATGTGTCTGCAGGATAAAGAACCGGATCGTCATCGGGTGATAGGCTTTCTCGAGGAGAGGGTGATCTCCGCTGAAAAGTTCAGTCAGCCTGATCACGTTGTTATAACTCTTCCCCATCTTCCTGCCATTGATGGTGATCATATTGTTGTGGATCCAGTACCGAACGGGTGCGGCATGGTTGCAGATTGTGCTTTGCGCGATCTCGCTTTCATGATGCGGGAAAAGCAGGTCCATGCCGCCTCCATGAATATCGAACTGGGGTCCCAGGTATTTGGTGGCCATGGCCGAGCATTCGATATGCCAGCCGGGGAATCCCACACCCCAGGGGCTTTGCCATCGCATGATGTGCTCCGGAGCCGCGTTTTTCCAGAGCGCGAAATCAGCGCTGTCTCTTTTTTCTTCCTGTCCTTCCAACTCCCGTGTGGTCTCGAGCAGGTCTTCGATCACACGGCCGCTTAGTTTGCCGTAATCGTGCGTGGCTGCATATTTTTTTACATCAAAATAAACGGAGCCGTTGACCTCGTAGGCATATCCTTCGGCGATGAGTTTCTTAATCATCTCGATCTGTTCCACGATATGCCCGGTGGCGGTGGGTTCAATGGTGGGACGCAGGGTGTTGAACTGATCCATCGCCCAGTGAAAGAGGTTGGTGTATTTCTGCACCAGCTCCATGGGTTCCAGTTTTTCCAACACCGCTTTTTTGGAGATCTTGTCTTCCGCCTCCCGGCCTTCCTCTTCAAAATGGCCTGCGTCGGTGATGTTGCGGACATACCGCACTTTGTACCCGAGATATTGGAGGTACCGGAAAATAAAATCAAACGTTATATAGGGGCGTGAATGACCGAGATGACTCTCCCCGCTGACCGTAGGTCCGCACACATACATGCCCACATGACCGGGTGTAAGGGAGGTAAAGACTTCTTTTTGCCTGCTGTAGGAGTTATATACTTTGAGTGGGGTCATCGGGTTGCTGTTTTGATGCCAGCCGGTTTGTACCGCGTGGCAAAGATGATGAAAAATAGGTTAGAAAAGGGGGTGGGCTCCGGGGCTACCGGAACAGTCAGCAACAACAACAGGTGCGGGAGAGGCGATTCATAGGACAATGATACGAAATTATTTCTTTAGCTCCACATCTGCCACCAGCATATAATGGTCCGACAGGTATTTGACAAGCCGGTTGAACTGCCGGATCCGGAAATGCTCATCGGCGAAGATATAGTCGATCCGGAGTGTGGGTGAAATTCCCGTAAAGGTCCGCCCGAGACCAAAACCTTTTTTCAGGAAAGCGTCCTGCAGGTTACCCCGTACGGTGGCATAGGTATAGGAATTGGGAATATCGTTCAGATCGGCACAAAGCAGGTAGGGATGCGGGGAATTCCCCATCACTTCATGAACCAGGTCTGCCTGTATGCTCCTGTTGGCAAATCCTTTCCGGATCTTACCCAGGATGCTGCGGGAATTGGCGACCAGGCTGTCGTCCACGTCCCTGATCTTCCCGATCCGGTCATAATCCTGCTTTTGAAACTGGAGAGATTGCAGGTGGGTTGTATAGACCCGGATGGTATCCCCGTCCTTTATGATATCAGCATACATCAGCACATCGGGCAGGGAAGGACGCGGGTAGCGGATACGCCCGGTGTCGGCAAATGGATACCTGGAGAAAATGATGGAACTGTAATAATGATTATCGCCGTCTTCATCAAACGAAAAATAAAAATAGGGATACCCCAGGCCCCGGTGGATCGGGGTGATATTGTCGTAGTAGTTTGAATCGATCGACGTATGGAACTCCTGCAGACAAATTACATCTGCTTCCTGCTGGCGGAGCAGGTCAAACATCCGGAGTCTTTTCTGGCTTCCGGAATTATTGTTTCGCTTCAGCTCGATGAAGCGGGCCACGTTCCAGGTTACCACCCGCAGGGTACCCGGTACCCGCTTGTATTCAAATCCGTCGGAAATATGAAATCCGAAAAGGACCAGTATATTCCGGATACCAAAAAGGAGTGCGATCCCCGAGATCAGCGCATAGCGGGGGCGCATGATGATGATCCAGCCCGCAATAAAAAGTCCGTTCAGCAACAGGAGCAGTGGGAAGGCCAGCCCGAGAAAGGCAATAAACCACCACTGCTTCGGATTGAGGAGGGGAACCAGGCAAGATAGCAGGTAAAGCCCCACCAGCACGATATTGCTGATGATAAAAATTTTCTTGGTGAATACGCGGAACCGGGTGGGCTTCATCACACGAATTTCATGAATAATAGTGAAACCGTTCCGTGTTATCAGATATCTTCCCGGCTGGCGCGTTTGAGCAGGTCTTTTTCCTCTTCGGTAAGAACACCCATCCCTTCCCGTCCGATCTTGTCGAGGATGGCATCGATGCGTTCCTGTGTCAGCTTTGATTGCCTGCTATACGGGGAGGAAGCGGAACGGTAAAAAAGCTCTTCCTTCAGGGCTTTACCTTTCCGGGGCCTGTCGGGGTTAAAAAGATTGGAGATCCAGTCGAAGAAACGGTTCATCCACTCACTCCAGTCATAACCTTTTCGCAAAAAGAAAAAGAATAACAACCCGGTGACCCCCGCGCCAAGGAGCGTGGCCAGCGTACCGGTATCACTTACGGAAACCGTGGCAAAGCTGGTGATCAGGTACAAGGCCGTAAGTCCCCAGAGCGGGATGCCTCCCGCGATCATCGGGAAGATCCGGTATCCGGGTGAGACGAGGGTGGTCACTATTGCAACGGCCATCGTCCCGCAGGATGCAGCTCCCAGGGACGCCAGTGGCTGCAATCCGGCCAGTGCCGGTAAAAAATTATATGCGAGCAAAAAAGAGATCATCCCGCCGAAGGCGCCGTAAATAAAAACGGGAATGATCTTTTTTCCTCCTGTCAGGTCCTGGAGGATATAACCGAATGACCATAGCCAGAACATATTGGCAAAAACCTTCCACACATCGTTGTTGTCGTGTACAAAAATGGCTGTGAGCAGGGACCAGGGCTGGGAAAGAAACCGGCCCGTATCGGCAGGCAGGGTAAACAATGCGAGCACATTTTTATTGAACAGGGCCCGGGCCAGGTCCTTATCGGGGTTATTGAAATGCCAGAGGGCCTTGATAAATGCAAGTCCCACAAATGTGACCAGGCAGACTGCCATCAGCATGAAAAGGTCCTGGCTGTTCCGGTCGAGCCGGAGTTTCTGGCGATATTGTTGTTCGGAAAAATTCATGATGGCATATTTACATTTCACCTCCTCAACCCCTCAGCATTAAACACCTAATACAACGTATTTCTGTTGGTTTTGTTCCAGAACATGACGAGGATAAACCCGGTAAGTGCCCCGCCCAGGTGTGCAAAATGGGCAATATTGCTCCCGGTTACATTGCCAAAACCGCCAAAAAGGTCAAGCAGGATATAGGCCAGCACCAGCCATTTGGCCTTGATCGGCACCGGGATGGGAATGATCATCAGCTGGGTATTTGGAAACAGGTAACCGAATGCCACGAAAACTCCCATCACGGCTCCCGAAGCCCCAACGGCAAATGAAAAACCGCCCATAATATACTGCATGATCAGGTGTGCCGCAGCCGCCCCTACCCCGCAGGCCAGGTAAAAAAGCAGGAACCGCTTGTGTCCCCAGACATTTTCCAGGATACGGCCAAACATATAAAGCCCGAACATATTGAAGAGAATATGAAAGAACATCACATTCCCCCCGGCATCATAGGTGGCATGCGCAAACATATGCGTGGCTACCTGGTATGGCTTGAAAAATGGAGTGTCTACAGGCCAGAGTCCCAGCTTCATGGTCAGCCCCCACTGCTTGTCATAGATCAGCTGTGCCACCCATACCAGCACATTGATGATTATCAGGTTTTTCACCACGGGCGGGAAACGGTCTACCCGGGTAAATCGAAAATTGCTCATGCGGTAAAATTATGGGATATCTGTACAGCCGTTTTCATAAAATTTATAAAGGGTTCCGGAGTTTCAACTGTACGATGTTCTCAATATGATGCGTATGCGGGAACATATCCACCGGCTGCACGCGGGTGACCTCGTATTTTTCATCCAGCAGGCGCAGGTCACGGGCCTGGGTGGCGGGGTTGCAGCTTACATACACCACGACGGGAGCGGCCATCTCAAGGATCTTCCGAACCAGTTTTTCATGCATCCCGGCACGGGGAGGATCCGTAATGATCACATCCGGGCGGCCATGAGCGGCAAAAAAATCATCGTTGCAAACAGCGATCACATCCCCTGCGATAAACTCGGCCTTTTCCAGCCCGTTCAGCCTGGCGTTCTCACGGGCATCCTCAATGGCCTCCCCGATCACATCCACCCCGATAATCTTCCCGGCATTGCGGCTCACAAAAATTCCGATACTCCCTGTGCCACAGTAAAGATCATACACGGTCTCCCGCCCGGTGAGTTCCGCGAAATCACGGGTCACGCGGTAGAGTTGTTCGGCCTGTTTGGTATTGGTCTGGAAAAAGGATTTGGGCCCGATCTTGAATAAATAATCTTCCCCCGGACCGGCTGATAATTTTTCCGTGACATAACCTGTTCCGGAAAAAGTAACGGGGCTCAGGTCATAAAGGCTGTCGTTCTTTTTCTGATTGATGGTATATACCCAGGTGCTGACAGAGGGGACTGCCTGCTGCAGGTGTTGAAGCATCGCTTCGGTTTTGGGAATATCATTCTCCCCGACGATCAGGTTCGCCATCGTCTCACCGGTGGTACAAACCCTAAGCTGAACGTTGCGGATAAACCCGGTGTGGTGCCTGACATCATAGAAGCTGAGGTCATTGCTCAGCGCATATTCCCGGATTGCCTCCCGCACCTTGTTTGAGGGTTCCTCCTGCAGGTAACAGGTGGTGATGTCCACAATCTTGTCGAATAGCCCCTTGGCATGAAAACCCGCCGCGCCGTTTGCATCAGGCACCGGCGGTTTTCTTCCTGCCGGTTCATCTGCTCCGTGTTCAGTCTTATTTTTTTGAAACTCCCCTTCGGGTATGTACTTGTATGTTCCGAATGTATATTCGAGCTTATTCCTGAAATATCGGTCTTCCCGGGCGCCAATGATGGGACTGATTTCAGGAAGCTTCACTTTCGCAATCCGTTCGAGTGCATCAACCACCTGCCGGTGCTTGAACCGGAGTTGTTCCTCGTAGGGGATCGTTTGCCATTGACACCCTCCGCAATCCCCGAAATGGCTGCAGAACGGGGTAACCCGACGGGGCGACAATTCATGAAATACCAGCGGAAACCCTTCGGCCCAGTCTTTTTTATTCTTAAACAGGTATACATCCACCAGGTCTCCGGGCACCGTTCTTTCAATAAAGACCACTTTCCCTTCCCAGCGGGCAAGGCATCTTCCCTCCGCGGCATAATCCTCCACCCGGATCTTCTCAATTATCCTGACTTTTTTTCTTTTTCGGGCCATCGGGCAAAAATAGGGTTTAAGAGATTGCAGGGGTTCCAAAGGTTTGAGGGGTTTGAAGGCTGAGGTTTGAAGGATTTGGGGAATACGAGTACTTTAAAAAACAGCCTCTTGAACCCCTTGAACTTCTTGAATTTCTTGAACTTAATCCTTCCCGGTCGGGCAACCCTTCCCCAAAAAAGAATGTCTTGAATCATAACCTGAAACCCCTAAACCCCTTAACCTTTAAACCCTTAAACCCTATCTTTACCCGATTTTTTCTGACTTATGAAACGACTCAGCTCCCTTTTTGCTTTATTCCTGACCTGTTCGGCATTTTCACAGGACGGCTATGAAATAAAAGTTACGTTCAAGCCTTTTACAAACAAGTATGTTTACCTGGGCCATTATTTTGGTAAATCATACCCGATCATCGATTCGGCCTTGCTGAACGAAAAAAGCGAAGCGGTATTCAGGGGATCCAAAAAACTGAACGGCGGGATTTACCTGGTCGGCTATCCGAATAAAACGGGTTTTTTCGAGATCCTGGTTGACAAGGAGCAGCATTTCTCCGTGATGGCAGATACGGCTACCCTGTCAAGTGGAGCCCGGTTCAGCAATTCGCCCGACAATGACCTTTTTATATCATACCAGCAGCAAATGAATTCCAGGGGCCGGGAGATCGGGAAGATTCGCGAAAAAATTAAATCTGCCTCCTCCAAGGATTCCGCAAAACTGGTGAAAGATCTTGCGGAACTGGATAAGGAAATCAGGAAATTCCGGGAAGAACTGATTGAGAAAAATCCAAACAGTCTTCTGTCCGTACTCCTTGTGGCTATGCGGGAGCCTGAACTGACCGGGCGTCTCAAAGAACCCCTCAACCGCGAAGATTCCCTGGATGCATATTACTATTACAAGAACCATTATTGGGACGGGGTGAACTTCTGGGACGGACGGCTGGCTTATACGACATTCTTTGATGAGAAACTGGAAAAGTATTTTAACCAGGTGGTGACCCCGAATCCCGATTCGGTCATCAGGGAGATCGACTACATGCTTGGGTTTGGAAGTCTCAGCGAAGAAATGACCCGGTTCCTGCTGGTGAAGTTTGCAAACCGATACCTCAACCAGAAATACATGTGGGAAGATGCCGTATTTGTTCACCTGTTTGAAAAATACTTTGCCAGCAAATCCTACCCCTGGCTTTCAGAATCCGGCCGGAAGACCATTACTGACCGCGCCTACAGCCTGATGGCGAATATCATGGGCAATATGGCGCCTGATGTGGTTCTGCCCGATACTGCCGGAAAATACAGCGGGTTATACGACCTGGCGGCAGATTACGTGGTGGTGGTCTTCTGGGATCCGACCTGCGGTCATTGCAAAGAAGTACTCCCCCGGCTCGATTCTTTCTACCGGGAAAAATGGAAACCTGCCGGTCTGAGAATGTTCGCCGTGGCCAAGGAAGTGGAGGGGACGAAAGCAGACTGGATGAACTTTATCCGGGAGAAAGACCTGGGAGACTGGACCCATGTTTATTATTCCAAAGCGGAAGACAAAACCCGGATCAGCAGCGGAACACCGGGATATTCACAGCTATACGATGTTCAGAGTTTTCCCACTTTATATTTGCTGGACAAGGAAAAGCGGATCATCGCCAAAAAACTGGCCGTGGACCAGATCGACGATGTCCTGCAAGTGAAACGGAATAACCAGTAACATGGTAATCTGTCAACAAAAAACCATTTGAGCCTGCTATGAAAATAAAATCCTTATTCCTCGTCACCTTTCTTTTAGGGGCCTTTTCTTTATCCGCACAAACCTTATTCACATATGGCCCCTATAAAGTGGATGCCCGGGATTTTCTGCGGGCTTTCAATAAAAACAATACCGGGGATGTCAAAAACCGGTCCGTTGCGATCCGGAGTTATCTCGACCTGTATATCAAATCACGTCTCAAGATCCGGGAGGCGCTGGACCGGCAACTCGACACTTTTCCCCAGATGAAAGCGGAACTCGTAAACCTGCGGGCCCAGATCACCGAAAATTTCATGACTGACCCCGAATTGACCGACCGGATGGTTACCGAAGCCTTCCAGCGCAGCCAGAAAGATATTCACGCGGCCCATTTGTTCATTTCATTCCTGGATAAAAACGGATTTATTGATTCGGTGGCCGCCATGCGGAAAAGGGACGAAGTTGTACAACGCCTTAAAAAAGGCGAGGATTTTGGGAAGCTGGCCCGGGAACTTTCGGATGATACCACGGCCCGGGTCAATAACGGCGACCTGGGATTTATCACGGTATTCTCACTCCCCTATGAATTTGAAACCGCTATCTACAATACCCCCATTGGAAAATATTCAGACCCTGTCCGTTCAAGAGGAGGTTACCACATCTTTAAAAAAATGGGGGAACGTAAAGCCGTCGGGAAGATCAGGGCCCAGCAGATCCTGCTGTCCATTCCGCCCCAGGCCGACGAGTCGACCCGGAAAGACCTGGCGGCCCGCGCAGATTCATTGTACAAGCGGATTATGGCCGGGGATAATTTTATGAAACTCGCCATGGAGTTCAGCAATGACTATGTGAGCGCCGCTTCTGGCGGAAACCTTCCCGAAATCGGTGTAGGTCAGTACGACCCGGTTTTTGAAAAAGTTCTCTGGTCACTGCCCAGTGACGGGGCAGTCAGCAAACCATTCCTTACCTCCTACGGCTGGCATATAGTAAAACGCAATGTATTGCGCCCGGTGGTCACCGATCCAAAAAACAAGGAATACCAACAGGAGCTCAAACAAAAAGTGAATAATGACAGTCGTGCACGGAATTCCCGGGGATTCATTTACCGGGTCGTAACCGAAAAGAAAGGTTTCAAAAAATTTCCTTACGATGACGCCGCCCTTTGGAACATGAGCGACAGCTTGCTTGACAGTAAACCGATGACCACGGGCCGGGTGATAATGGCCACCACCCCCCTGTTTGCCATAGGTGATTCCGTCTACAACGCCAATCACTGGATCAATTATGCCAATACCTACCGGTATAAGCAGGATGGCAGCGGGGTAAAACCCTGGGACCAGGTCCGGGACGAATGGATCCGTTACTCAATGGAAGAATACTACAAGGACCACCTGGAGGAATTCAACGAGGAATTCCGATACCAGATGGCGGAGTTCCGGGAAGGCAATCTCTTTTTCGAGATCATGCAACAGGAAGTATGGGGCCGGTCGCAGACCGATACAATACAACTCATGGCCCTGTATGAAAAAAACAAGGCCGGCTACCTGTGGAAAAACAGCGCCGATGCGGTGGTCTTTTTCTGTGCCGATATGAATGCGGCTAACAGCGTGTATGAGGACCTGAAAAAGGATCCGGCCAACTGGCGGAAGATCACCGGGGCCCTTCCCGAAAAAGTCATCCCCGATTCGGCACGGTATGAATGGGACCAGATCCCCAACCTCAATAAGATGTTGCCCCGGCCCGGGATGCTGACCTCCCCCCTGATCAATCCCACGGACAATACGGTTTCCTTTGCATATATATTCAGGGTTTACGAGAACCCGACACCACGCAGTTTCCCCGAAGCCAGGGGCCTGGTGATCACCGATTACCAGGCAGTGCTGGAAAAGGAATGGGATGAAGCTTTGCGAAAGAAATACCCGGTGACGGTGGATGAGAAGGTATTGGCCTCCATCTTGAAATAACCCGGATCCCGGTTATAATTCCCGGACCACATTGGCCACGACTGACGGTTTGCCCAATGTATAAAAATGCAATACAGGGACCCCGCTTTTTTTAAGCTCGCGCGCCTGTTCAAGCAACCAGCGTTCACCAACCTTTTCCACTTCCTCATCCGTTTTGCATTTCAGGATCTCATTGCTGAGTTCTGTAGGCAGATCGATATGAAAAGTTTTGGGCAGCATGGTGAGCTGCTTTTTGGAGGTGACCGGTTTGAGCCCGGGGATAATGGGAACGGTGATACCCAGGTCGCGACAGGACTTCACAAAAGCGTGGAATTTCGCATTGTCGAAGAACATCTGGGTTACGATGTAATCGGCACCCGTGTCCACTTTCTTTTTGAGATAGGCCAGGTCGGTCTGCATATTCGGGGCTTCAAAATGCTTCTCGGGGTAGCCGGCCACACCGATGCAGAAACGGGTGGGATTGGTTCCTTTCAGTTCATCTTCCAGGTAGATGCCGGCATTAAGGTCTGCAACCTGTCCCAGTAATTCATTGGCGTATTTATGCCCGTCGGGTTCGGGTTCGAAAAATGTTTCGTTTTTACCCGCATCGCCCCGCAGCACCAGCACATTGTCGATACCCAGGTAGTTGAGGGTGAGGAGCGCGTCCTCGGTTTCCTGCAGCGAGAACCCGCCACAGATCAGGTGCGGCACGGTATCGACCATATATTTATTCATGATCGCCGCGCAAATCGCTTCCGTTCCCGGTCGCTTACGGACCACTACTTTTTCAAAACTGCCATCCGGTCTCTTTTTGAAAACATGCTCGCTGCGGTGGTACGTAACATTGATAAAGGAGGGCTTGAATTCCATCAGGGGGTCCAGGTGCCTGTACAGGGCCTCGATGCCCTTGCCTTTCAGCGGGGGAAGCACTTCAAACGAGATCAACATCTCATTTGACCGGGCGATATGATCGGTTACTTTCATTTTGGTTCGACTAAGCTGCAAACATAAAGAAGCCGGGAAGATTTTTCAAAACAGAGGCGCCGGGGATCTTTTAATAAATGATGCTCTCAATGAACAGGGCACTGTATTTGTAATAATCCGTACCCTGCGGAAACTTCCGGTACAACTGGTGACGAAGGATCCAGGAATTTGAATTGTACCAGACCTGGTCAATCAGGTTCCCGGAGATTTTACCCTCATAAAAATTGGAACTCACATCCCCTATATCGGTCGGAAGTGTCTGGCCAACGCTGACTACTGTAAAGTCTTCGGATGATCCGCGGTGATAAGTCGTATAGGTTTCACCCGCACTGGCCGGGTCTTTGCAGAACAGGTTGGAACTGTTATTGGCATATTGGTAAAGTCCGCCTGTCTTTCCCTTCAGGTAATAAACAGTGGTATCTGGCCCCATTTCATTAATCTTCAGCCAGGTTTCACCTCCCAGGGTGACTTCCGAAACGGCTTTGTACCGGATCGTGGATGTGGTAGCCAACCCCCCGTTCACATAAAAAGTATAATAACGATAGGTCCAGGTGGTTCCCACTTTAGGCTTCTGATTGGTATTATTTCCGTTGTTCCCGCCATTGGAATCTTTCTGGCAGGCAGTCAGTAACAGGGAAATTACAAGCACGGCCCCCGACAGAGCCTTCCGGTATGTTTTCATGAAATGTTTTCTTTTAAACCCGTAAAATTAGTTGTTTAAACAGGAATTCGGGTTTCTTTCTGCCCCGGGTCAGAAGTGCCACGTCACTAATTTAACAAAGGCTCTGTGGTTTGGCCGGGCAAGGTACCTGACGCATTAGGCCGATTCGTTTACATTTGTACAAATTTCAGACTTGAGCGTAGCGATAGAGACCAGGAACCTGGTCAAGAAATACGGAAACCGTACGGTGGTTGACCATGTTTCCTTTGAGGTAAAACAAGGCGAGATCGTGGGTCTGCTCGGACCCAACGGCGCCGGCAAAACCACTTCTTTTTACCAGGTGGTGGGGCTGGTAAAACCTGATGAAGGAAAGGTCTTTTTGAATAACCAGGACATCACCGCCCTTCCCATGTATAAACGGGCCCAGATGGGGATCGGGTACCTGCCCCAGGAAGCTTCGGTATTCCGGAAGCTGAGCGTGGAGGACAATATATCCGCCATCCTGGAAATGACCCCTCTCTCCCGGGAAGAACAGAAACAAAAACTGGAATCCCTGATGAGCGAATTCCGGCTGCAGCACGTCCGGAAGAACAACGGGGATTTACTCAGCGGGGGAGAACGCCGGCGGACCGAGATCGCGCGGGCCCTCTCTGTCGACCCGAAATTCATCCTGCTTGATGAACCCTTCGCGGGCATTGACCCAATCGCCGTGGAAGATATCCAGGCCATCGTGGCCCGGCTCAAATACAAGAACATCGGTATCCTGATCACCGATCATAACGTTACCGAAACCCTTTCTATCTGTGACCGTGCGTACCTGCTCATTGAAGGAAAGATCTATAAACACGGTACGGCCGAAGAACTCGCGGATGATGAAGAGGTCCGGCGCCTCTACCTGGGCCGGAACTTTGAACTCAAGAGAAAGGACTGGCTGCATGAAGAGGCCAGCCGGGACAAAGATCAGTACACCCCGTAACCTTTCTTTCCCGTTTTACTTTTATTTTGTGAATTTTTACCCCGAAGCGAAATGTGAAATGGATTACCGGCAACTTCCAAAAATAGAATTGCACCTCCACCTCGACTGCAGCCTTAGTTTCAGGGTTGTGCAGCAACTGAATCCTGCCGTCACGGCCGAGGAATATCATAGCTCTTTTGTCGCCCCCCCCAAATGCACCGATCTGGCCGACTATATCACCCGGGCCATCAGGGGATTTGAACTGATGCAAACCCCGGAGCAGCTGCGCCTTGTGACATTGGACCTATTTGAACAACTGAAGGAGGACCATGTCATTTACGCCGAGATCAGGTTTGCTCCCCTGCTTCATATCGAGGGGGGGATGTTACCGGCAGATGTGGTGAAGACCGTTAACGACGCGGTGGAAGAAGGCATCCGGAAAACCGGGGTCCAGGCCGGTCTGATCCTGTGTACACTCCGGAACTATTCGGAAGAACAAAGCATGGAAACAGTGCGGCTGGTGGAACAATTCCGCGGCACCCGGGTTCTGGCCTTTGATATTGCCGGGGATGAAGCCGGTTTCCCGATCGATAACCATATCCGCGCTTTTCAGTACGCCAGGGATCACCGGATTCATTGCACCGCGCACGCTGGAGAAGCCCGGGGGGCGGAAAGTGTTTGGGAAACCCTTGGTCATTTTCATCCCTCACGCATCGGGCACGGAGTGCGAAGCGCGGAGGACGAGAAACTGCTTGATCACCTGAAAAAAAATAATATCCACCTGGAGGTTTGCCCCACCAGCAATGTACAGACCAATGTCATTGCCCGAATCGAAGACCACCCCGCCGACCGGATCTACCGTCACGGGGTATCGATGAGCATCAATACGGATGCAAGGACCGTAACCCCGGTGACATTGTCCGGAGAATACGGGTTGATGGCAAGTGTCTTTGACTGGGATGCAGCCCGTTTCATGCATTGTAATTTCGAAGCAATCGATCACGCATTCTGCTCTGAATCCCTCAAACAGGAATTAAAGGAACGCATCCGAAAAGCCTGGGTCCGGGAATAATTTCCCTGACTGAAAAATTGTCCAGCCGCCAGATCGAGCTCGAATCACTAGGGCTGTTTGCCCTGTGAATCAATACATGGCGCGGCTTTCTTTTCTCCATACACTATATCTTTTTTACAGGCTGAGCTGAGAGCATTCCCCGGAATAGAACCTCTTTTTTCCGTTCAGGCCAAATACTTTATTTTGGAGGCGGTGAAGCTCCTTTCCCCTGCCATATCATCCCTGGCGCGCATGCGTTACTGGCGCATCAAGGCCTGGAAAAACAATCCCTTTGATGCGCAGCGTGAAGTGCTCCAGGAACTCGTGACCTCGGCACAATACACCGAATTCGGCCGGAAATACAATTTCACAAACCTGTTCAATGTCCGGGACTTCAAGAACGCGGTACCTATACATGAATATGACGATATCAAGCCCTATATCGAGCGCATCATACAGGGCGAACAGGAAATTCTCTGGGATACCCCGATTTTCTGGTTTGCCAAAAGCAGCGGTACTACCAGCGACCGGAGTAAATTCATCCCGATCAGCCAGGAAAGCCTGGAAGACTGTCACTACAAAGCCTCGAAGGATGTGCTGACGATGTATTACCAGTTCAAACCCGATTCCGAATTATTGACAGGAAAAGGACTCGTGATCGGGGGCAGCCATAGCATCAATCCCATGAACAGTGAAGCACATTACGGGGACCTGAGTGCGGTACTATTTCAGAATTCCCCTTTCTGGGCCCACTGGCTTCGTACGCCCGACCTCAGTGTGGCCCTGATGGATGAATGGGAAAGCAAGATTGAAAAGATAGCGGAGGCCACGATCCGTGAGGAGGTGACTTCGGTTTCAGGCGTTCCTACCTGGACCCTTGTATTGTTCCGGAGAATCCTGGAGATCACGGGCAAAAGTCATATTGCCGAGGTATGGCCCTCCCTGGAGCTCTACATGCACGGGGGGGTGTCCTTTGAGCCCTATAAAGAACAGTTTCAAAAACTGATCGGTAAGAATATTCATTACCTCGAAATGTATAACGCCAGCGAAGGATTTTTCGCGGCGCAGGAACAGCCCGGAGACGACGGGCTTCTCCTGTTTACCGACCACGGAATATTTTATGAATTCATGCCGGTCAGCGAGTATGGAAAAGATGACCCGCAGACCGTGGGTCTCCAACAAGTGGAGATCGGGAAGAATTATGCTCCCGTCATCAGCACCAACGGAGGACTCTGGCGTTACCTGGTCGGGGATACAATACAATTCACTTCTCTCCAGCCTTTCCGGGTAAAGGTATCCGGTAGGCTGAAACATTATATCAATGCATTTGGTGAGGAAGTGATCATCGACAATTCAGACCGCGCAATAGCCCGGGCCTGTGAAAAAACAGGTACAATTGTAAATGATTATACGGCCGCCCCGCTTTATTTTTCCGATCAGTCCAACGGAGCACACGAATGGCTGGTGGAGTTCGAAGAATCGCCGGCTGACCCGGACCGGTTCACAACGGAACTCGACAGTGCACTGAAGGAACTGAACAGCGATTATGAAGCCAAGCGCCACAAAAGCATCGCCCTCCGGATGCCGGTGGTGCATATCCTGAAAAAGGGAACTTTCAATGAATGGCTCCGGCAAAAAGGGAAACTGGGCGGACAGCATAAAATACCGCGCCTGTCGAATGACCGGTTCTTCCTTGAAGAGCTGCTTCAGTTGCACAACGCCACTTATGAACTAAAATAAACTACGATGAAACTATTGGAAGGAAAAGTCGCTATTGTAACCGGTGCCGCCCGCGGGATCGGGGAAGGGATTGTACTCAAATTTGCGGAACACGGGGCCCATGTCGCCTTCACCTATGTCAGCGACAGCAGCGCGGACAAGGCGGCTACGCTGGTGGAAAAGATCACCTCGATGGGTGTAAGGGGCAAAGCCTGGCAAAGCAACGCGGGTGAATTCGCGCAGTGCGAGCTCTTTGTAAACGAGGTGCTGAAGGAATTCGGGCAGATCGACATCTGCGTGAATAATGCCGGGATCTCCAAGGATAACCTGCTGATGCGGATGAGCACCGAACAGTGGAACGATGTGATCCAGGTCAATCTCAACAGTGTTTTCAATATGACCAAGCTCGTAATCCGGCCGATGATGAAAGCCCGCAACGGGTCGATCATCAATATGAGTTCGGTAATCGGGGAAATGGGCAATGCCGGGCAAAGCAGTTATGCAGCCAGCAAGGCGGGTATCATCGGGTTCACCAAATCCGTGGCCAAGGAACTCGGCAGCCGCAATATCCGCTGCAACGCCATCGCCCCCGGTTTTGTGGAAACGGATATGACCTCTTATCTGAAAGAATCGGATTCGGCCGAAAAATACCTGGTTGGTATCCCGCTGGGGAAATTTGCCTCCCCTGAAGACATCGCCAATACCGCCTTGTTCCTTGCCAGCGATATGGGCAGCTATATCACCGGGCAGACCATCAGCGTTTGCGGGGGACTCAATATTTAAGGTTTATCGTTACTCGATTGATGTTTGACGTTGTTTCCGAAACGTCAAACATCAAATTTCAAATGTGAATCCAATTCGTTATCCCAAAACCTTGATTCCTCTTTTTTTAATGTAATCATGCCACAGGATCATGGCTGCGATCGTCCGGTACGGACGCCAGGATTCGGCAACCCGCAACATTTCTTCAGCTGTGACTTCACGGGGCAGCCTTTTTACTTCTTTAAGACTGTTTACAAGTGCGATATCGCCAAGCGGGAAAAGGTCTGTCCGTTGCAGGGCATGCATGAGATACACATCCACCGTCCAGTCGCCGATCCCTTTTATCTTTTTCAGTGTCCCCCGGATCTCTTCCTCCGGCAAGGTTTCCAGTTTTTTCAGAATGAGTTTCCGCCTGGTGACAGCGGTGGCCAGCTCCCTCGCATAAACGATCTTCTGCCTGCTGAAATAACAGGTGCGCAGTTCTTCATCACGCAGGGCCAGGATCTTTGCGGGGGTTACATACCCGATCCGTTCCCGCAGCTTTTGAAATGCCGCATAAGCAGAAGCCAGCGACACCTGCTGCTCCAGGATGGTAAGGATCAGGGTCTGAAAACTGGCCGGGCGGGTCCACATCGGCGGATACCCGTGCCTGTTAATGATTCCCGCAAGATCCGTATCCTTCCTGGCCAGTCTATCGCAATACCTGCGGAAATTGGACTTATTGAATCTGTCTGAAGGTGAAAACATGGTTGTGGTTAAGTGTCTTCCGGACTAAATCCCACTGTCAAATAAAGTGTGCAAGGATCGAGAAGGCTGGAAGATGAGTGATTTCTCAAAAGTCAATAAAGTCTAGGTGGATGATGTTGGCGCCATCCAAAATAATCCGGGGTAAAAGCTACCCATTCTTGAATTTTTCAATGGCTTCACGGGTGAATGTACTCAGAACCAGCCGGCCACTGATGGCCGCCCTTTCCGCGAGCAGCGTTTCCCAGTGATCTGTACCCTGCCAGAATATTTTTTTCATTTCTGCCATGGCCTCTGGGCTGGAATGGACCAACGCATCGGAAAGCCGGCGTATAGATTCATCAAGTGCCTCGGCTCCCGTGTGCACTTCGGCAAATAACCCGTGTTTGCGGGCCCATTCAGCAGTACGCCAGTTGCCTGCATCGAGGGCCAGTTGTGAAAAAGCCGAAACACCCATTTTCCGTTCCACTGCGGGTCCTACCACAAAGGGGCCGATACCCACGGCCAGTTCACTCAGTTTTACTTCAGCCGTCTCAGTGGCAATGGCATAGTCCGTTGCGGCTGCCAGTCCCACCCCGCCACCGACACAACGGCCCTGGATCCGGCCGATGATGATGCGGGGACAGGTACGCATTGCATTGATGACATGAGCGAAGCCACTGAAAAAACGAAGCCCTTCTTCCTGGTTGCGAATGCTGATCAGCTCATCAAATGAGGCCCCGGCACAAAAGGCTTTTTCCCCTGCTGAGCGGAGCACGATCACCCTTGTATCGGGATCCTCTCCGCCATGGGTAATGGCCAGCGCCAGTTCTCGCAACAGGTTCCCGGGAAGGGAATTGCTCCGCGGGTGAAAAAATTCGATTGTCCGTATCCCCTTGTGAAATTCCGACTTTACGTATGCGTCAGGCATGGCAATTTTTTAAGATTGTTTTTTTCTGGCCACCATGGTCAGGATCGTGGCTACCCCCACCAGGGGTTCTTCCGTGGTATCCATGATTTCGACCAGCCACTTTACAATACCTTTGTCGATCTCATCGCCCCGTTTCATATCCTCCGGTTTTTCAACCACCCGTTTGTCGCTGGGAAGTTTTTCCTTACAGGTAAAACGCACAAAAACTTCCGTACCCGGGTAAACCGGCTTGGTAAAACGGAGTTCATCGATCCCGTAGTTCAGGAGCACAGGGTTTTTTTCATAACTGTCCACAAAAAGTCCTGCCGCCGCACTCATCATGAAGTACCCGTGGGCCACCTGCTGTTCAAACATGGTTCCGTTAAAATCGGTGGTTCGGATATGTGCGTAAAAATGATCCCCGCTCAGGTCGGCAAACCGGTCGATATCATCCGCGGTTATCACCCTTTTTTCCGTCAGGATCTGGTCGCCGATCTCCAGTTCTTCAAAATATTTCCTGAATGGATGCGTGCCGGGGTCTTTTCCCCGGGCATGGTTCTGGTACACACGGGTTACCGCGGTAACCATGTTGGGT
>JBMSNP010000017.1:0-47613 GCA_049421765.1 Chitinophagaceae bacterium | reverse complement strand
GGCAGTGTGATGGGCACCTTCGATTACATCGCCCCGGAACAAATACAGGAATCATGATTCACAAGCAGGTCCCCGGTTCTTTCTTTCCACTTCGCTGTTGGTCATGTTCACAGACCAGTACCATCTGAATAATTTCATCAACCGGGCCAGCTGGGGCTCCGCCCTTGTGATCAAACTCGGGGAATCCAGGAAGCCCTTTAAACAATACCTCCTGGATCTGTTATATTATTCAGCCTGCCACCAGGCTGGGTTTGCCCTTACATATTATCCTTTTAGCCGGTACAAGGGAAAGTAATCTGGGAAACTCCGGTCTGCAGGGGATACTGGAACGGGTCTTTACCGTTCGAATATTTGAAGGATGTCATTTACTTTATCGCGGAATGCAGACGCTTCTTCCTGTTGTTGCCGGATAAAACCATTGTCATCGAGTTTGCCAAGGATGTTTTCCATTTCCAGCGTGTTTTCATAGACCATCTGGCGGAAGGGGCTGTTATAATCCCGGGCCCGGGTTTCGTAGATGTTCCGGGCCATCCAGTCACGGGTATCAATCGCCTGTTCCAGAACCTGAACAAATATTTTCTTGGTGAATCGGGAGGGAGAAATGTGCAGGATCTCAAGCAGGGAAGACCAGGCGTGATGAAATTTCTCCTTTTCATATCCCCGGGATTTTTTCCGGTAAAAGGCATGTACTTCATCCCAGGTGGCGATTCGACCATTCCGGATACCCCGGATCAGGGCTTGAACGGAGGCTTCAGTCATCAGCAATCCCCCCGCATTCTTCCAGGGGGTCCGGCCGGTTGCGGCCGGGAGTAAGGTGCGAAGTTTTGCCCAGGACCGGATCTTATTTCTTTCGATAAATCGGATTAACTCCACAGCTCCGTAGTAGAGGATCTGTTCCCGGAAAGTCCGGTAGGCTTCTGGTACATTTTTCAATACCACTTTGCGGGTGCTGTTCTCAAAACCCGTAGCCAGGATCTCCAGTTCATTCGCTTCTTCGGGATTGTTTTCCAGCAGCAATCTCCCCGTTGAGGCCATCTCTTTTTCCGGAATGGTCCTTTTGTTGAAACGTGACATCGCGAGCGCGGATGTTTTTTCCATCAATGCCAGGGCCTCGAACATTTCATTCACACTGTCGGGTGCGAGGTATTCGTATTCGAGGATCACTTCTTTATTGGTCCGCCGGTCACGACTGATGTACTTTGTCACGTTTCGGGTAAGGGCATAAAGGTTATACCGAAGCCAGTATGCAGGGATTACCACGAGCCGGTCGCGGGCCACGTCGTTACTGACAAGGGAAAAGGGAATCGGGATGTTGAGTTCCGCTGGGAAATCACCTTTTGCAATAAGGGTGAAGCTGGCAAAGCGGGAATTGTGTTTCAGGCTTACACAGAGTCCCGGCCAGAACCCCCGTCCGGCGATCAGTTCGCCGTCGGCCCCGCGTGAATTATGATTGGAACCGATGGTCGCGCCGGCTGCCATATTGCTTTGCCCCAGCACGGTTGCGGCACAGAGAAAGGAGTTGTTGTGGTGTTGTTCATGCCCCGGGAAAATCAGTGAATTCAGCACTTCACAGCAGGAAATGGTTGAGTTATCGCCCAGGAATGAGTTGATCAGCCGGGCCCCGTATTTAAGCTGTGAATTTTCACCCATCACAAACCGGACTGCTTTCACTCCGTAGAAAACCCGGCATCCATAACCGATGATCCCGTTTACCAGTTCACAACCTTCGCCGATCTGTGATTTCGCCCCCGGGGCCGAATTGATGGTAAGGTTTTTTAATTTGTTGGCCCCCTTGATATAGGCGTCGCTGCCAATCCAGGTATCCTTGATGATCCGGCAATTTTTGATCACGGTCCGGTCGCCGATCTTTCCGTAGTAACCCCTGCGGGTATCGTATTTTGCATCTGTAAATGCACGGAATTTTTCAAGCAGGGCATCGTTGTCCCGGTATTTAGACCAGATCCAGGCGTCCGCGGCTTCCATGCCGTTGAACGGGAGCACCCGACGGCCGGCATTTTCATTACAAAGTTCCAGCCAGATTCGAACGGACTCTTTTTCTCCCTCCTTGACCACACCGTTCCCGAATTTTGAATGATCCGTGGTGGCGAGTTCATTGATGTTCACCAGCATGACATCATCGCCGGTGATATAATGACTCATAAAATTTACATTGTCGATGACGGGGTTGTGCCCGATGTCGCAACTGATGATGGTGCTGTGATAAAGTCCCACGGGCATCCGCAGGTTGTTGAATTCATGAAACAAGGGTTCCAGGTTGCCGATACGGATCAGTCCGAAAAAGGAACACCTCTTCACCAACCGTGGATCGAACCTGTCTGATACCCGGACGTTTTGCCAGTTGTCCGAACTGTTATCCAGGGATTCAAGTATCCGGATTTCTTTTGCAGTCAGATTTCGGTAGCGGATACCGCTCCGGTTTTGGAGATTCCGCAGGTAGTATTCATCCTTTCCCCGTGGGATATATAACGGGTTGATAAAACCGTACCCGAGAGAGGACAGGGGTTGTTTGGTAATTTGATTCATGGGATAAGTCTTGATCCGGGTTCCCGGGTGATTGATATGCATGATTCCAATACAAGATTGAGATTGTTCTAGCCCTGGGGGGACAGGTTACTCACTCAACCGTTACGCTCTTGGCCAGGTTTCTTGGTTTGTCCACATCACAACCCTTCGCGACCCCGATATAATAGGCCAGCAATTGCAGCGGCACCACGCTGAGCATAGGGGCAACGATTTCATCCGCTTCAGGTACGATCATCACGTCGTCCGAAAGTTCCTGAGATGCCAGGTCCCCTTCGGTAATAACAGAGATGACTTTCCCTTTCCGAGCCCGGATCTCCTGCATATTGCTCACAATTTTTTCATGATATGCGTCGCGGGTCGCTACAAACACCACAGGAAGGGTTTCGTCTACCAGGGCGATGGGACCGTGTTTCATCTCTGCGGCCGGGTACCCTTCGGCATGGATATATGAAATTTCTTTCAGCTTAAGTGCACCTTCCAGCGCCACGGGAAAATTATATCCCCGGCCGAGGTACAGGAAATCATGCGCGTCCTTGTATTTTTCGGCCAGTTTTTTGATATGGTCGCTGTGATTCAGTGTCCAGGCAATTTTTTCAGGAACCTGTTGCAGTTCATTGAGCAGCTGCATATATCGCTCCAGTGAAAGACTTCCCTTGATATAGCCGATCTTCAGGGCGATCATCGTCAGAACTGCCAGCTGTGCGGTAAATGCCTTGGTGGATGCGACCCCGATTTCAGGACCTGCGTGGGTGTAAGCTCCGCCGTGACTCGTGCGGGCAATTGAGGAACCCACCACATTTACCACCCCAAGGATAATGGCTCCTTTTGATTTCGCATTTTCAATGGCAACTAATGTGTCGGCGGTTTCACCGCTCTGGGAAATGGCAATGATCACATCGCCTTTGTGGATGACCGGATTCCTGTACCTGAATTCGGAAGCGTATTCCACTTCCACGTTGATCCGGCAGAGTTCTTCGAAAATATATTCCGCCACCAGTCCCGCATGCCAGCTGGTGCCACAGGCAACGATCACAATCCGGTTGGCATTTACAATCTGCTCGGCATATTGCTGGATACCGCTCATGGTAATGGTTCCCTCAGTAGCATCAAGCCTGCCGCGCAGGCAATCGTAAACGGTCTGGGGTTGTTCGTAAATCTCTTTCAGCATAAAATGCTCATACCCGCCTTTCTCGATTGCTGCCAGCTCCATGTCCAGTTTCTGAACATAGGGTGTGATCTTTTCATTTCCGAGATTTTTCAGGACTAGTTCATCCGGTTTCACTATCGCCAGTTCGTAATCATTTACATACACCACTTCCTTGGTATATTCCAGCATGGGAGAAGCATCGGAACCCAGGAAATGCTCTCCTTTCCCGATCCCGATCACCAGCGGGCTGCCTTTGCGGGCCGCGATGATTGTATCCGGCTGATCTTCGTCAAGCAGGAGGATCACGTAGGCTCCCGTAACGCGTTTCAATGCCACGCGAACGGCTTCTTCGAGGTCGCACTGGTTGTTTTTTCGGATCTCTTCGATAAAATTCAGGAGTACTTCGGTATCTGTATCACTGGAAAATGTATAACCCAGATTGGTCAGTTCCTGTTTGAGCTGGTTGTAATTTTCAATGATCCCGTTGTGGATCATGGCAAGTTTACCACTGGCAGAACGATGGGGATGGGCATTTCTGTCGCTGGGTTCGCCATGGGTTGCCCAACGGGTATGTCCGATGCCCACATGCGCATGCAGGTTGCTGCCCACAATCGCGTCTTCCAGGTCAGCCACCTTGCCTTTTTTCTTGTAAACCTTCAATCCTCCGTTCTGAAGCGCCACCCCGGTGCTGTCATATCCCCGGTATTCCAGTCTTTTCAGTCCCTTAATAATGATAGGATAAGCTTCCCGGGGTCCGGTGTAACCGACAATTCCGCACATAGGTTTTAATGGCTTTTATTTTATTGAGACTCAGCCGGCAACAAAAATATTGATTTCAAAATATGCCCGCAAGAAACCCGCATATTCCCGCATAATTTTATTAATTGGTCATTATTAAAGATTCCCTGTCTCCGGGGGTTAAAGCAAAACGCCTTTGAGCATCAGCAGGGCGGTTCCGAAATAGATCAGCAACCCGGTTACATCCACCAGGGTGGCAATAAACGGGGTGGAGGAAGCGGCCGGGTCGGCCCCCAGTTTTTTAAGCAGCAGGGGCAGCATGGATCCCATGATCGTACCCCAGAGTACAACCCCTATAATGGCGATTCCGATAGCGAACCCGATCCGGATAAAATGCTCTCCGAACAGACCCAAAAACTGGTGGCCTCCGTAGATGATCAGTAATCCGAATATCCCCAGGGTAACGCCCATGATCAGCCCCGAAACGATTTCCCGGCGGGCTATCCGCCACCAGTCTTCTACAGTGATCTCCCCAAGTGCGAGGGCTTGTATGATAAGTGTAGCCGCCTGGGATCCGCTGTTTCCTCCGCTGGATATGATCAGCGGGATGAATGTAGAGAGTACCAGCACCTGTTCCAGGGTTTCCTGGAAATTAGACATGGCGATGATGGTGAGTGTTTCCCCGATAAAGAGAATGATCAGCCAGATAATCCTTTTCCGGTATAGTTTGAGAATCGGTACATCCAGGTAGGGCTCTTCCAGGGCTGCTGTACCTCCCATTTTTTGCATGTCTTCGCTGAATTCTTCTTCAGCCACCCAAAGGATATCATCGATGGTAACGATCCCCAGGAGCTTGTCGCTCTGGCTAACCACCGGGAGGGCTACGCGGTTATTCATCTTGAACACTTCGCTGGCCGTTTCCTGGTCGTCTTCGGGATGCAGGGCCACAAAACGGTCATCCATCAGTTCGGAAACCTGTTTGTCGGGCGGGTTGAGGATGAATTCCGAAATCCGGATGTCATCCAGCAATTCACCTTTTTCATTTATCACATAAATGACATTGATGGTTTCGCTGTCCTTCCCGTATTTGCGGATGGTTGCAAAAACTTCTTCAATGGTATTCCAGGGATACACGTACACATAGTCGGGTGTCATCAGCCTGCCGATACTGTTTTCCGGGTATCCCAGCAGGGAAAGGGTGATCTTCCTTTCATCGGGTTCCAGCAGTTTGATCAGTTCCCGCACAACACTACTCGGAAGTTCTTCCAGGAAATCGGTCCGGTCATCCGCAGGAAGTTCATTCAGCAGGGAAGCCGTGGTATTGGGAGGGAGATCGTGGATGATCTTTTTCTGAATGGACAGGTCAAGGATCTTGAACACGCTGGCCGCTCGGTGAATGGACATGTTGGCCACGATCTGATCATCATATTCGGGGAACTCGTCCACCAACATGGCCACATCGCTGATATTCTGGTCGTCCAGAAAATCGCGGATTTGCAGTTTATCCTCTGTTTGGATTATGCTTTCAAACTGCTCCTGCAGTGTGGGTTGTTCCAGTTCCAATGACATTTTCCAAAAATACGAACTAAGCGGGAAGAAGCAGGAACCCGCCAAGGGGCTGTCTGTTTTGTATTCTGTACCGGAAAACCGTACTTCGTATCTGTATGATTCTTCCCTGTCTATACATTGCCCCGGCGGGTTCCATGGACCGCGGGGTCTTTACATCGGAACCTCTTCCCCCGGACACTGTCGTGGAAGTGGCCCCCGTGATCGTAATGAGCATGGCAGACCGGGAAAAACTGGACCAGACCCTTTTGCATGACTATATTTTTGAATGGGGTGAGTCACGTGACCGGTGTGCCATGGCATTGGGTTATGTGCCTGTGTATAACCATTCTTACGAAAGCAACTGCGAGTATGAAATGGATTATGAACACCGACAGATCCGTATTAAAACGGTGCGCCTGGTAGAGGCGGGCGAAGAGCTTTTTATCAATTACAATGGCGACTGGAACGATTCACGGCCGGTTTGGTTTGCGGCGCGGTAAAAAAAATCCCGCCTGTCTGAAGCAGGGCGGGATCAGTTATTTTAGTGAAGGTCTTAATTACTGGAAGCGGATCTGTCCTCTAATTTCTCCACCCGGGAATGCTGCTGTATGAATATTCACATAATACATTCCGTTGATCACATCTTCTTCTTTTACGACAACTCCGTCCACCTGCAGGGTGCCTGAAAAACTTCCGCAGGATGTGTTGGAGGAAGTATTGCATCTTACGATACCAGAGGTTGATAAAGTTTGTACTACAGCGGCCGCGTATCCGGTGGGAGCGAGGCCATGAATATGAAAGGCGGTTACTGCGCCGGTGAGTCCAGACCATTTAAAGTTGTAAGACAGTGTCCGCGTTTCTTTGGTATAAAAAACATCCAGAGATCCGAGGGCAGAAGAAGCGTTCGCGGGGGTTTCCTGAGCCCCACTCATGATGATGCCTTTTTTCTCGAAATCGGTTGTTCTTTTCATTTCCGCATCCGGTTCGCAGGATCCTAGGAATATGAGGAAGGAAAATAAAAACAGGGGTAAAACAGATAGTTTTAGCAGTTTCATGTTTGGTCTATTTGTCGTAAAAATAAGAAGTTTTTTGAATTGACAATATTTAATAATGGGGGTCTAAACGCCTGTGGGCAAAGTGTTAATGAGAGTCTGAATCCGGGTTTGGAGGCCTGCTGACCAAAAGCGGCCAAGCCAGACTCTGTGGATTCGTGCGACACCTGTGGTCCTAGCCCCTTACTGCAGTTTGTTCTTGATCTCCTGCAGTTTGAGAAGGGCTTCTACCGGTGTCAGCCGGTTGATATCGGTTCCTTCAAGCATTTTACGGATTTCCTCGAAGGTCTCGCTGTGAGCATCAAAAATCGATAGCTGCATTTTGGGGCCGGGCATCTGTTTCAGGATATCGGGTGTGGCCTGTCCGCCCACGGCAGTTTTCCTTCCCCGTTCTTCGAGTTGGCTGAGTATTTCATTGGCCCGGGCGATCAGGGAAGGTGGCATTCCGGCCATTTTGGCAACATGAATCCCGAAGCTATGAGTACTTCCGCCACGGGCCAGTTTCCGAAGGAAAATGATCCGGTTTCCGGCTTCCTTGATGGTGATATGATAATTCCGTACCCGGGGAAACTTTTCCTCGAGTTCGTTCAGTTCATGGTAATGGGTGGCGAACAGCGTTTTGGGCTGGTGAACCAGGTTGTGCAGATGTTCGGCGATGCTCCAGGCGATCGAGATCCCATCGTAAGTTGAAGTGCCGCGGCCAATCTCATCCAGCAGCACCAGGCTCCGGGGGGTGATATTATTGATGATGGATGCCGTTTCATTCATTTCAACCATAAAGGTGGATTCCCCTCCCGACAGGTTATCCGAAGCCCCAACCCGGGTGAAGATTCGGTCGGTCAGGGGAAGCAGGGCAGAAGCGGCCGGTACAAAAGAACCCATATGGGCCATTAGTGTGATCAGTGCGGTTTGCCGGAGCAGGGCGCTTTTACCACTCATGTTCGGACCTGTTAGAATGATAATCTGCTGGTCTGTCTTGTTCAGCTCCATATCGTTGCCGATATAACTTTCTCCGGGGGGCAGGTGTCTTTCGATGACCGGGTGGCGGCCATCAGTCACGTTCCATTCATCCCCTTCATGCATGCGGGGCTTTTTATATCCGTAATGAATCGCGTTGTGTGCAAAACAGCAGAGACAATCCGTAATCGCCAGCAGGTTACCGTTGGTTTGTACCGGTGCCAGGTAATCAAAAAGCTCGGTCAGCAGGGCATCATACAGTGAAAGTTCAATGCGCAGGATATGTTCTTCCGCCCCGGTGATCTTTTCTTCGTATTCTTTCAGCTCAGGGGTGATATATCGTTCCGCATTGGCCAGGGTCTGTTTGCGAATCCATTCGGGGGGGACTTTTGCTTTTTGCGAATTCGTCACTTCCAGGTAGTACCCGAACACATTGTTAAAGCCGATCTTCAATGAGCCGATCCCGGTTCGTTCCGCTTCTTTGTTCTGAAGACGGGCCAGGTATTCCTTTCCACTGAATGCGATTTGTCGGAGTTGATCAAGTTCCTCGTTTATTCCTTCATTGATCATTCCGCCCCGGGCTGCCTGGGCGGGCGGGTTTTCCCCGATTTCCCGGACGATCTTTTCCCCGATATATGGGCAGGGGTTCAGGGCATCACCCAGTCTTTTTAAATATTCACTGGAAGAGCTCAGGCAGATATTCTTAATATGCTCAACCTGTTTCAGTCCTTTGGCCAGTTGCAGTACTTCGCGGGGATTGATCTTTTTCGAAGGGATCCTTGCAACCAGCCTTTCGATATCCCCGCATTGTTTCAGATGTTGGCTAAGGAGGTTACGCAGTTCGGTATCCCGGACCAGGAATTCGACTGTATCGAGCCGTTCATTGATTTTATGAATATCCCGCAGGGGAAAGACGATCCATCGTTTCAGGAGCCGGGCGCCCATGGCTGTTACGGTATTGTCCAGCACACCCAGTAATGTATGGTTCCCGTCCGAATTACCGGTTACGAGTTCCAGGTTCCTGATTGTAAAACGGTCCATCCATAGAAAATCATCACGTTCGATTCGCTGGAGGGAGACGATATGCTGGAGGTGGGGGTGTTCCGTATCACGGAGGTAATGGATGATGGCACCCGCTGCTGTCAGCCCCAGTTTCATTTCTTCAACCCCGAATCCTTTCAGGGAATGTGTTTGGAAATGCCGGCAAAGGGTTTCCGAGGCGTATACCGGGTCAAAGATCCACTCATCGAGTGTATAGGTATAAATTCGGTTGCTGAAATACTCCCTGAATTTTTTCTGCTGGTGACGCTGAAACACCACTTCGGCGGGTTTAAAACTTTGGAGCAGTTTGTCGGCATATTCCCGGTCACCTTCGGCAACCAGGAACTCTCCCGTGGAAAGATCAAGGAAAGCGAGTCCATATTGTTCCTGCTCACCAAAATGGATGGCTGCCAGGAAATTGTTGCTGTGATGTTCCAGCAGTTTGTCGTTTACGGTCGTACCGGGGGTAACCATGTCTGTAACCCCCCTTTTTACGATGCCTTTGGCCAGTTTAGGGTCTTCAAGCTGGTCACAAATGGCCACCCGGTGTCCGGCTTTTACCAGTTTATGAAGGTAAGTGTCCAGGGCATGATGGGGGAAACCGGCCAGTTCGGAAGAGGCAGCCGCCCCGTTATTCCGCCGGGTGAGGGTGATCCCCAGGATCCGGGCAGCCAGTACCGCATCCTGCCCGAAGGTTTCGTAGAAATCTCCGACGCGAAAGAGCAGGATGGCATCCGGGTATTTTTGCTTGATAGCCCGGTGCTGCTGCATCATGGGTGTTTCGGATTTCGCGGTTTTCGACATGCTGGTCCCGGTTTATCGGGAGAGGACAAATATAAAGTCTTTGCACCCGTTCCCGAAAGTGTTATGCGCTTTGTGAATTACTTTTGCCGGATGCGAAAACTGAACATGACCGAATTGGGTCGTAAATCGGTGGAAGAATTCAGGCAGTCGGAAAAAATGCCGATCGTGGTGGTGCTGGAGAATATCCGCAGTGCCTATAATGTGGGCAGTGTGTTCCGGACCTCGGATGCATTCCTGGTGGAAGCGATTTATATTACAGGTTATTCGGCCAAACCGCCGCATAAAGAGATAAAAAAAACAGCCCTCGGTGCTGAAGAAACGGTTCGTTGGGTTTATTTCAAATCGGCTGCTGAAGCCCTGGCGGATTTGCGGCAGTCCGGGTATCATATTTACGCAGCCGAACAGGCCGAAGGGAGTTACCGGCTGAACGCGATCGGGTTTGAGCCGGGGGAAAAGATCGCCGTGGTATTCGGAAACGAAGTGACAGGAGTGGAACAATCCACGATTGCCTTGTGCGATGGATGCCTCGAAATCCCGCAACTGGGAATGAAACACTCCCTGAATATCGCCACGGCGGCGGGCGTGGTTTTGTGGGAACTGGTGAGGGGAAGGGTTTGAATTGAGCATTTGTGATTGAGATTTAGAATAAGGATCTAAAATATTACAGGGGTACATGAAAAAGGTCAGAAGTTATTTAAGCCTGATAAAATTTTCTCACACGATCTTCGCGATGCCATTTGCGCTGATCGGGTTTTTTACCGGGTTGACCCGGCCGGATTATAATCCGTTCATGGGCGCCTGGAGAAATCCAAATGGAATCTACCAGTGGAATCTTAATCGGACGATCGGTTGGTACGGCGACAGGCAGATATCGGCGGATTCACTGCTCGGACAATTGATACAGGGGCATGGCTCACCCCTGGGTCTTTCGATCCGTTATCTTGTACTGGTGATATTATGCATGGTTTTTGCCCGGAGTGCGGCGATGGCTTTCAACCGGTATCTCGACCGGGCGATCGACGCAAAGAATCCCCGGACGGCCATCCGGGAAATCCCCGCAGGGATCATTGCCCCAAGGCAGGCGCTCTTTTTTACAATCATTTCCTCCGGGCTTTTTATGGCCGCTTGTTTTTTCATCAACCGGTTATGTTTTTATTTGTCGCCGGTGGCCCTGGCGGTAGTACTGGGGTATAGTTACACCAAAAGATTTACCCCGCTTTGCCATCTTGTTCTGGGACTGGGACTTTCGCTGGCCCCGATCGGTGCTTACCTGGCTGTGACCGGACGCTTTGATATCCTCCCCGTTCTTTTTTCCATGGCTGTATTGTTCTGGGTTAGCGGGTTTGATATTATTTATGCCTTGCAGGATGAGGAGTTTGACCGGTCACAGGAGTTGTATTCCATACCCGCCTGGCTGGGTAAATCCAGGGCACTCCGCATTTCGGAATTGCTGCACCTGCTTAGTGCCGCAGCCGTGTCGGGTGCGGGAATATTGATGAAGGCAGGGGTATTGTATTGGCTGGGGGCGGCCCTTTTTATCGGCATGCTTGTATACCAGCACCGGATCGTAAAACCAAATGACCTGCGCCGGGTGAATCTGGCCTTCATGACGGCCAATGGCATTGCCTCCGTTGTTTTTGCGATCTTTGTAATTGCCGATCTTTTGATTCTTTATTTATAACCCCTTTATTATTGTCCAGGATTCTTTGTATTGATTATGGTCTTAAGCGAACAGGGATCGCTGTGACGGATCCACTGAAGATCATCGCCACGGGATTAACCACAGTAGAGTCCCGGCAACTCATTCCCTTTCTCAGGGATTATTTTACCCGTGAGACCGTGGAACTGATCCTGATCGGCGAACCCAAAAACTGGGACAATTCGGATACGCACGCCACCCCGTTGGTGGAAAGCTGTATCCGTGCCCTGCACAAACATTTTCCCCACATACCGGTCGAGAAAGTGGATGAACGTTATACTTCCAAAATGGCAAAAGATGCCATGCTGGAAATGGGCATGAAAAAAATGCAGCGAAGGAATAAAGCCCTGGTGGATGAGATCGCTGCCACCATTATGCTCCAGGAGTACCTGCGGGCACAGGAATAAGCTCCTGTTGCCGGTGATTGCCATGTCAAAATTCCGGGGTAATTTTGTCTGTTATTTGGGTTTAAATCAATTGATTTTCAGTAAAAATATTTTTGTTTAAATGATACTTCCCATCGTGGCATATGGACACCCTGTTCTGCGAAAACAGGCTGGTGATATAAGGCCGGATTACCCGCAACTGGACCGCCTGGTGGCTGATATGTGGGAAACTATGTATGCGAGTAACGGAGTCGGACTGGCCGCCCCCCAGGTCAATCGTGACATCCGCCTTTTTATCGTGGATACGGAACAGATGTTCCGCACGATGGATGAAGAGGATAAAGCGGAATATCCCGGGGACAACGGCATCAAAAAGGTTTTTATCAATGCCCATATTGAGGAACTCGACGGCGAGGAGTGGTCATATAACGAAGGTTGTCTCAGCATACCCAAGATCCGGGAGGACATATACCGGCAGCAAAGTGTTCGGCTCCGATACCAGGACGAAGAATTCAACACAAAGACCGAAACTTTTACAGGATTATCCGCGCGGGTGATCCTGCACGAGTATGATCATATTGAAGGAAAGTTGTTCATCGATCATATCACTCCGCTGAAAAGAAAACTCATGAAAGGCAAACTGAATGATATCTCCAAAGGCAAGATCAGCGTGGATTATAAAATGCTTTTTCCAGGTTGAGCCGCATACTTCTTCGTTTCGACCTTTCGCAGCATTCGTTAATTTTCTTTTGCTTTACCTTCTTCGTTTAACTTTTTGTCGCAGATCTCTAAGTTCTGTCTGGCTCCCTCAAATTCGGGGTACATTTCTATCGCTTGCTCGAATTCTTTTTTGGCACCGGTAAAATCTCCGGCATCCATCTTCAGCACCCCAAGGAGGTTGGCTGCTGCTGCATGCAGCGGAACCGCCTGCTGACCTCCATTGACCCCGTTGAACATGATCCCCATGCTTTTGCTGCTGGTATCGGCAATCACAGCCCGGGCGGAGGCTTCCGCTTCTTTCACTTTCTTGGTCTGGTACTGACCGATTGCCATCTTGTATATATAATACGGACTTTTTGTTTTAGGCACTACTTTCTCGTACAGTTCCACAGATGAAACCGGGTCGCCCAGTTCGCTAAAACATTCTGCCGCTCGGGCCATTGCCCCGATGTTAGCGGGATCAGCTTTATATACTTCCTCAGCAAGCTGGAGGGCGCTGACAAAGGATTTGGCATTGAAATAAAGCATGGAGAGTGTGTCCTTATAGGGTATGCTTTTCCCGACCGCAAGATAACCATGCAGGGCGCCGATGGCTGTATTCAGGTCGTTGTAGTAGACGGCCTGCCTGTAGACCGACAGGTAATGTTTTTTCAGGGTAGCGGGGTCCTGCGCCCCAGCGTGCTGGATGATAAGTAGGCCGGCAAGGACCGGCAGGATTCGTTTGAACATGTTCCCGGTTTTTGGAGTCTTTAAAAGTAACTTTTACCATGAATATACCAACGGATTTTCCGGGTTTATCCGGGCTTGTCTAATTTGCATTATGATTTGCCGTTTCGCCTTCATATTTCTGCTGGTATTGCCGGCGCTGTTTTGCCGGGCCCAGCAGAACGGGCAGGCGGGAAACCGGTCCGAATCTGAAGATTCACTTGATAATGAAAGACTGGCCAAAATGATCAGCCTCTCCGAAGTGGTGATCCGGAACGATCTCAATGTGGCCCGTTTTATCGACCAGGTAAAAAAAGATACCACTTTCTACAAAGCGTTCAGGAACCTGCATCTGCTGGGGTTTACGGCATGGAATGATATCCGGATCCGCGATAAGAAGGGGGGTATCAAAGCTTCCCTGCAAAGCAAAACGAAGCAACATCGGGCAGCGGGTTGCCGGACCATGGAGGTGCTGGATGAAACCCACAGCGGTGATTTTTTCCAGGGTGACGGGAGCTACCGATATTATACAGCCGATCTGTATGCCGGTTTGTTTTTTACCCGGGGTACGGTGTGCGGCGAAACCAATATTGTAAAAGGGATCGACTTCAGCCCCCGCTCAAAAAGTGGGATGGCCCGTCATAAAGAGCAGCTGAAGATGCTTTTTTTCAATCCCGGGAAAAAAATTCCCGGGATCCCGTTTATCGGAGATAAGATCGACATCTTTGATCCGGACCGGGCCGCTTTGTACGATTTCCGGATCGGCTATGACGATTATGAGGGTCATTCTTGTTACGTCTTTTCAATAAGTGCAAAAAAAGATCTCCGCAGCGGGAAGAGGAATGCCATTGTGATCGACAGCATGGTGACCTGGTTCAGCACCAAAACCATGGAAGTGCTGGCCCGTAATTATGATATGAGTTATGATGCCGGGGTCTATGATTTTGACGTGCACATGGAAGTGCAGATGACGCATTACGGAAATTACCTGGTGCCCAGGCTTCTCCGCTATATCGGCAACTGGGATGTGATCATGAAGAAACGGGAGAGGGGATTGTTTACTGCCACCTTATTTGATTTCCGGCCTTAGGATTCCGGTTTTAATCTTGCTGCCGGTGTTTTCCGTACTTTCTCCATTTTTCGATCACTTCCTCCATGTCGCCGGGCAGTTCCGATTCAAAAAATAATTCCTGGCCGGTCTCGGGATGAAGAAATCCCAGGGTCTTTGCATGAAGGGCCTGCCGGGGACAGATCCGGAAACAATTGTCGACAAATTGCTTGTATTTGGAATACACCGTACCCTTTACAATTTTATCACCTCCGTAGAAATCATCGTTGAACAGCGGGTGCCCGAGGTGTTTCATATGTACCCGGATCTGGTGAGTACGCCCGGTTTCCAGTACACATTCCACCAGGGTTACATACCCGAATCTTTCCAGTACCCGGTAATGGGTAATGGCTTCCTTGCCGTGATCTCCTTCCGGGTAGGCTTCAAAAAGCTTCCTGAAACGGAGATGTCTTCCCACGTGTGCCACAATGGTGCCTTTTTCGGGCTCCACATCCCCCCAAACAAGGGCCACGTATTGTCTTTTTACCGTATGGTCAAAAAACTGTTTGGCCAATTGCCGCATCGCCACATCGGTCTTGGCGAGAACGAGCAGACCGCTGGTGTTTTTATCAATCCGGTGGACCAGCCCGAAACGGGGAAGGAGTTCTTCCGACAATTCCGGGTTTTTCTCCTTGAGGTACCAGGCCACTCCGTTTAACAAGGTGCCGGAATAATTCCCGCTGCCGGGGTGTACCACCATGCCGGCCGGTTTGTTGATAAGCATCAGGGAGTCGTCTTCATAAACGATATTGAGCTCCATTTTTTCGGGCACCACATCGGTTTCCTCTGGGCTCATGTCCGAATAAATAACGATGCTGTCCTGCGGTTTCACCTTGTAGTTAGGCCTCACTTCCCGGCCATTCACCATCACCAGGCCCAGGTTGATGGCCTGCTGCAATTTGTTCCGGGTAGCTCCTTCAATACGGCCCATCAGGAATTTGTCGATTCGAAGAGGTTCCTGGCCTTTATCAATGACCAGGTTGAACCTTTCGTAAAGTTCATCATTGCTGTCTGCCGAGTCGGGGAGGGTATTGGTCTGATCGTCCTGCATGGGATGCAAAGTTAAAGGTTCGTGTTTTGTCGGTAAATTTGCCGTTCTAGCATGAACAAACAGGAAATACTTTTCAGAGATATGGGTTTGATGGAATACCAGGCTGCCTGGGATTACCAGGAGGCCCTGCTCCGCGAGAACCTGAGAATTAAGTCGGATCTGCGGGCACAGGATCCCGGGGGAACCGCTTTGGCTCCCACCAGGCATTACCTTTTATTTGTGGAGCATCCTTCCGTTTACACCCTGGGAAAAAGCGGGAACAAGGAAAATGTATTGCTGGATGATGAAGAACTGAAGGAAAGGAACATCCAGTTTTTTCATACCAACCGTGGTGGGGATATCACATTTCACGGGGCCGGCCAGATCGTCGGTTATCCCATACTGGACCTGGAAAAGTTCACCACGGATATCGGCAAATACCTGCGAAACATAGAGGAAGTGATCATCCGGACCCTGGCCGGGTATGGCATTGCCGGGGAACGCTCGTCGGGTGAAACCGGGGTATGGATCGATCCGGAGAAACCCGGACTGGCGAGAAAAATCTGTGCGATCGGGGTCCGCTGCAGCCGTTGGATCACCATGCACGGGTTCGCGCTCAATGTAAACACCGACCTCTCTTATTTCAACCACATTATTCCCTGCGGGATCATCGACAAGCAGGTCACTTCCCTGGAAAAGGAGTTGGGAGTTCAGGTCCCTGTGAAAGAGGTCAAGGAAAAACTAAAACGGAATTTCGAAAGTGTTTTTGAGGCAGCCCTGGTATCAGAAATCCTTCTCTAGGTAGAACTTGTGCTTTTCAAGCAGTTTCCCGTCTTCATATAACTCGAATCCAAACCAGCCCGCATGGTAAAAATTGGCTTTATCGATTTTGAATTCACCTGTCTTTAATTCTTTGAGTTCAAACAACTGTATTTCCTTTTCAAAGAATTTAATTGAATATTTTTTGGGTTTCTCCGTTTCCGGAAGACGTACGCAAACGTACCCGTCGCTGCAGGTGAATACATAAAGGGATGGTTCAAATGCGTTCGGTTTTTTCTTGAGGGTTACCGGGACTGGAACAGCCACCGTATCGGCTGTGCCGGGGAAGCCGTTAAGCTGGATAACCACAGGTTTAGCCTTTTCGGCAGTATCAAGAGGCACGGGGTCTGCGGGGGGAGCGGTCTGGGGAACCGAAACAGGATCGGTAACAGGAACAGAAGTCCGGGTGATGCGCAGAGTGTCCTTCACCGGTCTTTTTGCTGCAGTAAACTGGTATCTGCCTTTATCCTGCATGATATAGATACGGTAAAACATCCGGTCACTGGGTGCCTTGGCATCCATAAACCCGTTTTGTTCGGAACTGGGATCCGCAACCGTAAGGATTGACTTGTATCCGCTAAGACTGTCGAAGGAGCGCTGGATGCTGATCTGTTTAACGTTTTCAAGTTTGTTCACCCAGCCGATAATGACCCGGTTGTTTCCTGCATTGATCAGTGAAAACCGGGGAAGGGTATCCTGGGCGCTCAGCCGGATGGCCGCGATACAAATACCGATAATGGGAAGCAGTATACGTTTTTTCATGTGTCTATAAAGAGAAAGGTACCGGATTCATGTATATATGCAAACAAAGATAAGCGGGGTGGTAAATATCCCTAAAATATTAACGTTCCCTTTTTGAGCGAAGCGTTCCCTGCAAGTCCGCCGCTGTGCACGATCAGGATCCGGCTACCCTCGGGTAACTTGTTTTTCTGTACCAGATCGTGAACACCGAAACAGAGTTTGCCTGTATAGACAAAATCGGTCGGGATTCCCGTTTGTTCATACCACTCATTCATGAACCGGATCAGGATTTCAGTAAAGCGGGCATAGCCACCCGAATGGTAGTCGTGCAGGATATTTACCTGGTTGTCGTTGTTCACCAATTCACGGCACTCAGCTTCCAGGGATAGGTTGTTTTTAAAAACACTGATTCCGGTAATTTCCTGGGAAGGAGTTGCTGCCTGTAAAAGTCCGGCTAACATGGTACCTGTACCGGCGGCGCAAAAAACATGTGTGTATTCCTGAAAATGGTTTACATAATCTGCGATGGTTGCCGCTCCCTGCGCACCGGGTATCCCGTAGCCACCCGGGCGGATGATATAGTTTTCTTCACGGTACCATTCTTCAGGGATCTCCTGTTCCCTGAATGCCGCACGGTCCAGGTACACAAGTTCCATCCCAAGTGATTCGGCTTGAAGCAGCATCTCTGAAAGCCGCTCCGGTTTTTCTCCCCGGACGACCCCCGTACAGGCAATTCCCTTCAATCTGCAGGCGGCCGCCGTGGCTAATAAGTGATTGGACCAGGCACCCCCGAAGGTGACCACGCGTTTCTTTCGCTGCCGGCAGGCTTCATCGAGATAATAACGAAGTTTGAACCATTTGTTACCTGAAACCTGGGGGTGAATTTTATCCAGCCGAAGCATATCTGCCTCCATTGCCCGTTGGGAAAATTCCGGGAGCGATAACCGATCCGTGGTAATGGCATCTAACTGGATATCCTGCATGTAAAATTGAATAAGCGGCTTGGCGAATTTACTTTAATTTCGTCGCGCAAAATTTACGCCGGCTATGCAGAAACCCACATTAGTGATACTCGCTGCGGGGATGGCTTCCCGCTACGGAAGCATGAAACAGGTCCAGGGCTTTGGCCCGGCGGGGGAAACAATCATGGATTACTCCATATATGATGCGATCCGCTCGGGTTTCGGCAAAGTGGTCTTTATTATCCGCAAAGCTTTTGCGGAGGACTTCCGGAATATTTTTGAACCCCGGCTCCGGGGCCGGATCGAAACAGAATATGTTTTCCAGGAACAGGATTCTTTTACCGGCGGGTATGCCTACCCGGCCGGGCGAACCAAACCCTGGGGAACGGCCCATGCGGTGCTCTGCGCCCGGGAAGCAGTACCCGGCCCTTTTGCGGTGATCAACGCGGATGATTTCTATGGGCTTGATGCCTTTCAGCGTGCGGCCGCTTTCCTGCGGGAGGAGTGTTCAGCAGATCATTATGCCATTGTGGGATACGACCTGCTTCGGACCCTGTCAGATCATGGAACGGTGAACCGCGGCATTTGCGCACTGGATGAACATGGAGACCTCTCAGGGATCACGGAACGGATACAGATTTCCAGGCAGGGGGAGGAGATTGTATGTGAAGATGGTCTGCAACCCCGTACGCTCCCGCTTGATACCCGGGTATCGATGAATTTCTGGTGTTTTGATATCTCCTTTTTCGGGTATACGCAAAAACTTTTCGCGGAGTTCCTGGAACAAAACGGCCAGGAACTTAAATCCGAATTTTTTATTCCCCTTGTAGCGGACCGTTTTATCCGGGAGAAAGGTCGCGTGGGGATCATTCCCACCACGGCCCTTTGGTTTGGAGTCACCTATAAGGAAGATGCGCCTTTTGTGGAACAAAACCTCCGGCAATTAATAGAGGAGGGAGTGTATCCGGAAAAGCTTTGGGAATAAGCCAAATAAAAAACTGCCCGCATGGGGCAGCTTCCTAAGTTTTTCCGATAGGGGTTGATCTGTTTAATCTCCTTTGACCATAAACACATAGTCAAGCAGTTTCTTTACCTGGTCCTGTTTTGCCATTCCGCGAACGGAAGATTTTGAAGGGAGCTTGACGGATTTGTAAGAAGTATCTTTTTTAAGTTCCTCCACCGCGTCAAAAATATAGCGAGACTGTATGGCAAAAGCCACCCCTTCGGCTTCAGTTTCCTTGTTGCTCAGCACGCCGATGATTTCCCCGTTGTGGTTAAATACCGGGCCGCCGCTGTTGCCGCGGTTGGCGGCGATGCCCAGCTGGCAGCTGAGTGTGTCTCCGTTGTAACCAGTCCGGGCGCTGAGATATCCTTCGCTGTAAACAATATCATTCCTCGGGTATCCAAGGGTGTAAATGGGTTCTGCCACATCATTTCCAGTTTTGCTGATTCCGTAAGGAAGGGGCCCCATGGGTTTGAAGGATTTGTCATCGATCCGGAGGATCGCTATATCCTTGGAGAAGTCTTTTTTAATCACAACCGCCCTGAATTCCTCTCCTTTACTGTTGATTACAGCAATGTTTTCGGAGTTGCGGATTATATGCGCGTTTGTAACCAGGTAACCTTTTCCGTCTATCAGGAATCCCGTGCCCCCGGATTTAAACTGGATCGATTTCTTTTCAGCCTTCTTATCCGTATCGATCTGGGCTTTCAGGTTCTTGACAGCGGCTTTCTGGTCCCGCTGTTCTTGTTTGATGGCCGCGAATTCACGGTTCAGATCCAGGATTTTGCTGTTGGGCCGGGGGGAAAAAGCAGCAACCAGTGCAATGATGGAAAGTGTTGTGATGCCCGCAATGCTGGCTGCGATGGCAGCCACCCGCCGGTATCTTTTCCAGAGATATACCACTTTGGCACGTCCCTTAAGCTTCATCGAGTCGATACGGCCTTCTTCGGTAAGATTTGTGTGGATCTCGTGCATGGATGAGCGGAGGTTCTTCCGGTCGCCAAACTGGTTCAGCTGTTGCAGGAACAATGTATGTTCCACCACCAGCTGGTCCACTTCCGGGTTGGATTTCCGCAGGGTCTCGAATTGCAGCCGCTCATCGGGATTCATTTCACCCCGGATGTATCGTTCTATGGCATCCAAAACTTGAATATCATTCATCACCGTTCCCGTTTTTATAATGCGTAAAAAATATTTTTTTGAGTCTCATCAGGCATTTATACTTCTGGTTTTTGGCATTGTCGGCATTGGTATATCCAAACGATGCCGCAATTTCCTGCATATTCTTTTTCTGCAGATAATAGGCTTCAAGCAGGCTTTTACAGGGTTCGCCGAGGTGGTTTATCGCCTGTTCCATCATCTCATACTCTGTATTCCGTTGTTCATGCGCCTCAATCTCTTCCTCCACGGAAACCACCGCCTGCATATTATCGCCCGGGGCGGAATACCGGTTCTGCTGTTGTAATCGCTTGAGCCACAATCTTCTGCTAACCGAATACAGGAATGTTTTGATCTGGCAGTTCAGCTCAAATCCTCCGGATCTCAGTTTTTCATAGAGCACGATGATCGAATCCTGGAAAATATCTTTTGCGTCGTCGGATGAGCCGTTGTTGTTGATTATCAGGGCCTGAACCATGTTAAAGTTCTCCTGGTAGATCGTCTCAATGGCCTTTTTGTCGCTGTTCACTAATCCTTCCAGTAAGGCTTTTTCGTCCGGTGGGGCTTTCACATTCCTTTATTTAATACAGGTTTTTAAAAATAGTAACCCTGTCTGAATACAAAAAATAATTAAAAGGCAGGGGCGGAAAAAAAATTCCGAAACCCGGGTTACCTTTTCCTGTTTGGGGTATTAACAATGAAATATTTCATAAAATCACAAAAAACAAAAAATGAAAAAATTATTTGCAATTGCACTCCTGGCTACTGCAATGGTAGCTTGTAACAACAGCGGCGACAAGAAAGATGAAGTTAAGGACACTACAGCTGTTGCTCCTGTTGAAACACCGGCTCCGGCTCCTGCTGACACAACAGCTGCCCCGGCTCCTGCTGATACAACAGCTGCTCCGGCTCCTGCCCAGTAATCAAAAGTCATTTCACATGGCAAGCATGCCCGGCCGGTATCCGGCTGGCGCAAAATCGAACGGGCCTTCCGCTCAAAGCGGAGGGCTCTTTTATTTTCCCTGATCATGCCGGGAGGCAGCCTTTCCCCGTAATTAAGACTACCTTTGCCCGTTTATAAACCACTACAAGTGAACAAATTTGAAGCGCTTGGAATTGAGGAAGGATTACTCCACTCTATTCAGGCACTGGGTTTTACAGAACCCACCCCCATTCAGGAAAAAGCCATCCCGGTACTGTTACAGGGAACACGTGATTTTATAGGGCTTGCCCAAACCGGTACCGGGAAGACGGCCGCTTTTGGCCTGCCGCTTTTGCAACTTGTTTCCCCGACGGAAAAACATCCCCAGGCCCTGATCGTTTGCCCCACCCGCGAACTGTGCCTTCAGATCACCAGGGACCTTGATACATTTAAAAGTAAAAAGACCCATTTTTCCGTCACGGCCGTATACGGGGGTACTTCGATTAGTACCCAGATTCGGGATCTGAAAAAAGGAACCCACATCGTGGTGGCCACCCCAGGCCGCCTGATCGACCTGATCGAAAGAAAAGCAATCAACCTCGAAAAAATACACTACGTAGTTCTGGATGAAGCAGATGAGATGCTGAATATGGGTTTCAAGGAAGACATCGAATTCATCCTGCAAAATACTCCTGCCCGGGAGAGCACCTGGTTGTTCAGCGCCACGATGCCTCCGGAGATCCGCCAGGTTAGCCGTCGCTACATGGAAAAGCCCTTCGAGATCACGATCGGAAAAACCAATGCGGGCGCCTCCACCATTGATCACCAATATTATACAACCCAGCATCACAACCGGTACGAGGTCCTGAAAAGGATCATCGACTTCAACCCTGGTATTTACGGGATTGTTTTTGCGCGTACCAAGGCTGATACGCAGGAAATCGCGGAAAGGTTGACCCGTGAAGGTTATGATATCGACGCGCTTCACGGAGATCTTACCCAGCAACAGCGGGATAAAGTGATGGGTTTGTTCCGTGACCGGAGCATACAGCTTCTGATAGCCACGGATGTGGCCGCCCGCGGGATCGATGTTACGGGGATCACCCACGTGATAAACTATGAACTTCCGGACGACGTGGAAGTCTATACCCACCGGAGCGGACGTACGGGCCGTGCAGGGAAAAGCGGAATATCATTATCCCTTGTCACCCCCCGGGAAACCTACCGGCTCCGGCAGATCGAAAAAATCCTGAATTCCAGGATGCATAAGCTTGATATCCCGTCTGGGAAGGACGTTTGCCGTAAACAATTTTTCCATTTTATAGATAAGATGCTGGGAGCGGATATCAGCCATGGGCTTTATGAAACTTACCTGCCCGTCCTCACCGAGAAATTCGCCCATATCGGGAAAGAAGAGATCCTGCAGAAAGTCGCCGCATTGGAATTTGACCGTTTCCTGAAATATTATGAGAATGCGGCGGACCTGAATCTCCGCGAGGAGAAAAAAGGCAGCCCCCGGGCGGAAAGAAGCGGCCCCGCCCACTCCAGGGATACCGCCGGGCGAAAATTCGGCGGAGGTGAATACCAACGTCTGTTTGTCAACCTGGGTACGAAAGACGGTTTTTACAAAGCAAGTTTCCTGCAATTTATTCTGGACATGAGCGAACTGAAAAAGGATGTGCTAGGCAGGATTGACATGAAGGAGATGAACAGCTGGGTGGAAGTGGAACCTTCCGCCGCCCGCAAGATGATCCGCGCCCTGGACGGGAAGAATTACCGCGGCCGCAAAATCCGCATGAACGATGCGGAAACCGGTGGGAAAAGAAAATAATCAGTATCTAAGTTGGAATTCACAAGGGCAAAAATTACATTTGTTTTATAACTGCCAGCAAGGCAAACCGGGTCACCTCTTATTGTTATTTTTTTTTTGGAAAGAGGCCGGGTGCTTTGTTGAATACATGTAAAAACAACTAAAAATCAACATAAGTCCCCCGGTCTCTCCGGGGGGCTTTTTTTATTATGAAACAGATGCAGGTGTCCATACAGAGATAAGAGGGCAGTTTTCATCCTGAGATGGAATTTGCTCCCGGCGACCAGATTGAGGAGATGATGCGTTCGGTTACCAGTTACTGCATATTCTCGGCCGGCTGATCAGATAAACCAACAAATCCGGGAAGAAAAACGGAGATTTCCTTAGCCGGGAGCCGGACCCGACAACACTGATAAATAAATTAGATTTGCAAAATGCAGGAAACGGAACAAACAGCAACTGACAGGGTACAGGCAGTCTGGAATAAAAGACCGGTGATCATCAGCGGCCCCTGTAGTGCGGAAACGGAAGAACAGGTATTGGAAACAGCCCGGAGGTTGGCTGCCACAGGTTGGGTGGATATCCTGCGGGCAGGCATCTGGAAACCCCGTACCAAACCCGGAATGTTTGAAGGAGTGGGTGCAAAGGGATTGCCCTGGCTGCTTCAGGCAAAAAAGATCACAGGGTTGCCGGTAACTGTGGAAGTGGCGACAGCCAAACAGGTGGAAGATGCGCTTCATTTCGGAGTAGACATTTTGTGGATCGGCGCCCGGACCACTGTGAATCCTTTCAGCGTACAGGAACTGGCAGATGCGTTGCGGGGAACCGATATCCCGGTCCTGATAAAGAACCCGATCAATCCCGACCTGGAACTTTGGAGCGGTGCCGTGGAACGGGTGGCCCGTGCAGGCATAAAGCAAATTGGCCTGATCCACCGCGGCTTTAGTTCTTATGGAAATACCGAATACCGCAATGCCCCTATGTGGCACCTCGCAATCGACATGAAACTGCGGCATTCGGGTATGCCCTTTATAAATGATCCTTCCCATATCTGCGGACGACGCGATATTCTGCAGGCCACCATGCAAAAGGCGATTGATCTAGACTATGACGGAGTCATGGTTGAAAGTCATGTCGATCCTGATCAGGCCTGGAGCGATGCAAAACAGCAGGTAACTCCAGAGAAACTGGCAGAAATGCTTGGAAATATCACTTGGAGAAAAGATGATATCAACTCTGCCGAATTCCATGCGGCACTGGAAAGACTGCGTCAACAAATCAACCAGCTTGATGACGAGCTCATGCAGATCCTCAGCCGGCGGATGAGAGTGGCCGAACAGATCGGAGACTACAAGCGACAAAACAATATCACCATTCTTCAAACGGGCCGCTGGAATGAAATCATTGAAAGAGCCTGCCAGTCCGGGGAGAAACTGGGTCTTAGCCGGGAATTTATCACCCGTTATTTTGATGCAGTGCACATGGAAAGCATCAATCACCAGAAAAAGATCATGGACAGCTAACCCGTGACCGGGACAAAATACTGTAAATTCCCAATGAAAAAGATCCGTTTTAAATATGCATCCTCCGTCACTGATTTTTACCCGGCCGGCGGGATCGCGCACCTGAAGGAGATCACACCGCCTTCGGGAACGGTACTTGTAACGGATGAAAATGTTTTCCAGGCACATACCCGCCGTTTCCGCGGTTGGAACACCATTGTACTTAAACCCGGGGAAAGTTTCAAAGTACAGGCTACGGCTGATGCGATGATCGAACAGCTCATCGAAATGGAAGCAGACCGGACCACGACCCTTGTTGGCGTGGGCGGCGGGGTGATTACCGATCTGACGGGTTACGTGGCTTCGATCTACCTCCGCGGTATCCGGTTCGGGTTTATTCCGACCACCCTCTTGGGGATGGTCGATGCTTCCATAGGAGGGAAAAATGGAATTGATGTGGGACAACATAAAAATATGGTTGGACTGATCCGGCAACCGGATTTTATTCTACATGATATGTTGTTTCTCCGCAGCCTCCCGCAAGCTGAGTGGGAGAACGGGTTTGCAGAAGTTATCAAACATGCATGTATCCGGGACGCATCCATGTTTGCCGAACTGGAAAAAAACACCCTCAAGCATTACCAGCGTTCGCAGAAAACCGTTTGTGAACTGGCACGCCGCAACGCATTGTTGAAAGCCCGTTTGGTGAAGCGGGATGAATTTGAAAAGGGGGAGCGGAGGATGTTGAATTTTGGTCATACCCTGGGTCATGCTTTGGAAACGCAATATGAATTGTCCCACGGGCAGGCGGTTTCGATAGGCATGTCTGCCGCCTGCAGGATCTCCCGGTTATTGACAGGTTTCCGGGATACCGCTCGTGTGACGGATCTGTTGGCAAGATACCATCTCCCGGTGGATGCCGATTTTGACAGGGACAAGGTTTTCAGTTTAATGAAAATGGACAAGAAACGGGAGCGAAAGGAACTGCATTATATTCTCCTGGAAAGGATCGGGAAAGCTGTTATCCGGCCCATCCCGCTTGACCAGGTGAAGCAGATCATTCAAGAACTCTAAGTGAAAGTTACCATACATCCATCCCAGTTATCCGGGACCATCCAGGCACCCGCTTCCAAAAGTTCCATGCAACGGGCCTGTGCAGCAGCATTGGTCAAAGCCGGTCACACCCTGATCAAAAACCCGGGGCACTCGAATGATGAGAAAGCAGCTGTGAAGATCATACAGGATCTGGGTGCAGTAATAGTGGAATATCTCGCCGACGGCGACCTGGTGATTATCAGTGACGGGATCCGGCAAAAAAATACAACCATCCATTGCGGGGAAAGTGGTTTAAGCGCAAGGATGTTCACCCCGCTGGCGGCCCTGAACAGTTTTGAGACAACGATTACCGGCACCGGGAGCCTGGCGGACCGCCCCTTCGATTTTTTTGACCAGGTTCTTCCCCGGCTCGGGGTAACAATTCAAAGCCGATCGGGGCGTTTACCCGTGACCATCCGGGGACCCCTGCAACCGGCGGATATTGAAGTCGACGGTTCTTTGAGTTCGCAATTTCTCACGGGACTTTTGCTTGCTTATTCAGCCTCAGATGCCTGTGATGTGACGATCCGTGTAAGGGATCTGAAGAGCCGGCCATATATCGATCTCACCCTGGATGTGATGAAAAGATTTGGAATGAAGCTCCCGGTCAATCGCGGTTATTCCGAATTTTATTTCGGGAAGGAGTCTCACTTTTATCCTTTCACATACCAGGAATACACGGTTGAGCGCGACTGGAGTAGCGGAGCTTTTCTCCTGGTGGCGGGAGCTGTTGCGGGGCCGGTAACCATCCGGGGGCTTGACCTTACTTCTTCTCAGGCTGATAAAGCCATTGTGGATGCGCTGATGGCGGCACAGGCAGGGATTGCTATAGATGCCAAGGGCATAACTGTTCACCCGGCAGAAATGACGGGTTTTGAATTTGACGCTACGGATTGTCCCGATCTTTTCCCCCCGTTGGTGGCGCTGGCTGCATATTGCAAGGGCCCGACCACAATCAAAGGTGTGAGTCGCCTGGCTTATAAAGAAAGTAACCGGGCCCTCACGTTGCAGGAAGAATTTCGAAAGATGGGCGTTCGCATCGATTTGCGGGACGATATTATGATGGTGGAGGGAGGTGCTTTATTGCATGGAGCCGTTGTACATTCACATCAAGACCATCGCATAGCCATGGCCTGTGCGGTTGCTGCCTTGGGGGCCCGAGGGGAAACCCTGATAGAGGAGGCCCTGGCGGTTGACAAATCTTATCCCGGTTTTTTCAGGGATTTGAAAAGCCTTGGAGCTGACGTATCTTTACCCATTGACTGGAAAACCCTTTAAAAAGTAATATTGAATTCCTTCGGCCGACTTTTCCGCATATCCATTTTTGGCGAATCGCATGGCGATTGTGTGGGTATTACGCTGGACGGTTGTCCTGCCGGGCTTTCCTTGTCTGCGGAAGACATGGCCGCTGACCTGGAAAGAAGAAAAGGCGGCAAGCAAAAAGGAACAACACCCCGGCAGGAAGACGATATCCCCAAGATCCTCAGCGGGGTCTTCAACGGGAAAACCACCGGATTCCCGATTACGAGTCTTTTTGAAAATAAAAATATCCGGAGTGAGGATTACATGGCCCAGCGTAGCATCCCCCGTCCGGGACATGCGGACTGGGTGGCGCATCAGAAATTCGGAGGTCATGAGGATTACCGGGGCGGGGGGCATTTCAGCGCCAGGCTAACGGCGGGTCTGGTTGCCGCAGGAGCGATTGCTAAAAAACTGATGAACGGGATTAGCATCCGTGCCGAAGTAACAGAAGTGGGCGGGGAAAAAGATATTGAAAAGGGATTGCAGAGGGCAATTGACGCAAAGGACTCTGTCGGTGGAATCCTGGAGTGCAGGGTTTCCGGATTACCTGTTGGTTTGGGTGAACCCTATTTCGATTCGCTTGAATCTTCTCTCTCTCACATCCTGTTTGCCATACCCGCGGTTCGGGGCGTGGAATTCGGAACCGGTTTTGCGGCAGCCCGCATGTTCGGGAGCGAACACAATGATGCAATCACAGAAATGGACGGAACAACCCGTAGCAATCACGCAGGGGGTGTGGTTGGAGGGATTTCCAATGGGAATGAACTGGTATTCCGCCTTGCGGTAAAACCCACTTCATCAACGCCCCGGATCCAAAACAGCCTGAACTGGGATACCGGGAAAACGGAAGATTTTTCAGTGAAAGGACGTCACGACCTCTGTGTAGCCCTCCGGGCTCCGGTGATCGTGGAAGCGGTTACAGCCATTGCGCTGGCCGACTTCATGCTCCTGCACCAGCAAATAAAAAAAACGATCTGATGCCAGTCATATACCATGTAACGACCGCTGCAGCCTGGGAAGAAGCCCTGAAAACAGGTCAATATTTGCATCCCTCCCTGAAGGATGAAGGATTCATCCATTGTTCCCAGGAAGACCAGGTGGCGGGCGTGCTAGAGAGGTATTTCAGCGGACAAAAGAACCTTGTTAAGCTCGTGATTGAGACTGATAAACTGACAAGTAAATATATTTTTGACTGGTCCCCTTCAACCCAGGATACGTATCCGCATGTGTATGGCCCCATCAATGCCGATGCCGTGATCGATGTGATCGGTTTATGATTATAAGGCCTTCTTTAGTTTCTCAAAGCCGATATCAAGCAATTCAAAGCGGGCTGACTCAGGCCAGCTGTAATGCCACCATTCTTTTTCATAGGCCTTGAACCCATACTTTTCCATGGTAGTTCGAAGCAATTGCCGGTTTCTGATTATTTCTTCCGGCAATTCAGTGAATCCCTGGTGGGCCGTATCGCTGAAGTTGTCAAAATCGGTTCCCAGGTTCATTTCTTTTCCATCCGGTAAACGAATCAGGGAGCAATCCACCGCCACACCCCGGTTGTGCCCGCTTCCCCGGGCAGGGTGGGCCACATAGTCCTCATCCTTTACCAGTTCCCAAAAAGCGACTGTTACTGAATAAGGGCGGTATGCATCGAAGATTTTAAGTCCGTATCCTTTTTCGTTTAATTCATCCTGAACTTTTTTCAGCGCTTCCGCTGCCTCGGCCCGCAGAAAAGTATACCGGGTGCGGGCGGGGTACATACGCCGGTGCATGAAATTGTTTGTTCCCGCATACCGGAGCTCATATACCAGCCCGGGGATCCGCTCTTTCAGATCAGTCATTTTTTTCCAGGGATCCTTTCGGACCTGGTTCCTGAAGTCCCGAACTTTATCTGTTACTGGCGGACGTTTATAGGCCGTATCCTGTGCAGCAGGCAGCCCTCCCCAGGTTGTTGAAAAAACAAATGGAAGACAGATGCCCCGGTAAAAAGCTTTTCGTAACTTGTCATTCATCCTGTTAACATTATTGCGGAAAGTAATGTAAAAACCGGAGAAGGCCTCCGTTCACACACCATCTATGAAACGGATCAACCCCAGGTACCCCTTGTACACAGGCATCGTCATTTGCCTGGCTCTACTGTGTTCCTGCGGCAGTAAAAAACAATCGCCTTCACAACTGGTTTCCACCCCTGAGGAATTAAATGCAAAGTCCGCAGAAATCATTGCTTCCTATTGCAGCGAATGGTCTTCAGTTGCCGGGGAAGAACCTGACACTGTTTTGAACCTACGGCAGCCTCGGATGGTAAGCGGTCTTTATGAACAGCTGAATTATGGCCTGGTCTGGTCGGGCGGGGAAAAATGGAAGCCGGGGGCCGATTCTCTTATAACCCTGATAGGGAAAGCCAGGTTGTATGGGTTATTCCCTTCCGATTACCACCACAATGAACTGGAGGGAATACGGGCGCAAATGCTGGCCGACAGCCTGTCACAGAATGCCAGGAAGAATCCCGAATTATGGTCGCGCGCCGACTTGTGGCTGACTGATGCATTCATCCAGGTAACCCGGGATGTAAAACTGGGACGTATACCCAATGACAGCATCAGCCTGAATAAGGATTCGGTGATCCGGGATTCATTTTACCTTCAGCAACTGCGTTCATTACCCGTATCCGGAACAATAACTTCATTGCTGCAAGCACTGGAGCCACGTCATTGGGGATATCAACGGCTCAAGCAGGGTATCATGCGATTCCTGGAGAAGGCGGATTTCCGGACTTATGCCAAAGTACCTTCACCCGCGAAAAAGGACCCGGGATTCAAGCGGGCCCTTCAACACCGATTATATGAAGGCGGGTACCTGCAGTCGGACAGCCTGGTTGCAGACTCGGTACAATTGGCCGGGGCGATCAAAAAATTCCAGCAGGATAAAGACATTGCGACCGACGGCATAGCAGGGGAGGCCACGGTCAGGATGCTGAACCTTTCGGATCATGATAAATTCATCCGGATCGCGATCAGCATGGATAAGTATAAAAAATTCCCTGCGGAGATGCCGTCAAAATATATCTGGGTAAATGCCTCTTCCAATTACCTGCAGGTGATAAGCGAGGATAGCATCAGGTTCAGCTCCCGGGTGATCACCGGGAAGGCGCGTACCCGGACCCCTTTGCTGAACGGGGCGGTATCAGTCCTGATCACCTATCCCCAATGGGTACCGCCACCCAGTATCGTGACCAAGGAAATCCTACCGGCCCTGAAGAAAAACCCGGGTTACCTGGCCCGGAAGGGGTTCAGCCTGCTTGACCGGGAGGGGAATGAGGTAGATCCTTTTACGGTGGACTGGTCGAAGTACAGCAAAGGGGTTCCATACAGGATAGTACAGGGAAGCGGGGATGCCAATGCCCTGGGGGTGCTCAAATTCCATTTCGACAACAAATATTCTGTTTACCTCCATGATACAAACCAACGCTACCTGTTCAACCAGGCTGCCCGCTCGCTCAGTCACGGGTGCGTGCGGGTGCAGGAATGGGAAAAACTGGCGCTATTCTTACTGGGACCCCAGAACCGCATGGCGGATACCCTGCAGACCTGGCTGAAAAACAAGGAAAAACATCATCTTGGGCTGAAAAACAAGGTCCCCGTTTTTATTCGCTATTTTACCTGTGAGGGGAAGGACGGGCAAATCCAGTTTTACGATGATGTGTATGGGGATGACCAATATCTTGCGGAGAAATATTTCGCCCGGAAAGACGATCGTTGACCCGGGCCGCCCCCCGGGTTTTGAATCCCGTTCCCGACCGCAATTAACCCCCCGCAACCCTATGAGTGATAAGTAAATAATTTATTTTCTGATATTAAACTTACCCGTTATTTTTGTTTCGTTTAAAACCAAACTATCTCTTTATGAAGAAGATACTGTCTGCATTCATTGCACTGTACCTGCTTGTCCCTGCAGGTCACAGTCAGGATGATGAAATAAGACCCAAAGCTCTCGGCATCAGTTTTTTCATGAATGATTTTGTCAGCCCCCAACGAATCCGATCAAGTTCACTTGTAAAAGTGATGGCGGATAACAATATGGCAAAGATGAGTGAGATGAGCCCGGGTCTGGCCATCACTTACTCCAAAGGAATGCAGAAGCATATTGACTACTCTGTAACGGTGGGCGGATCTTTTCTCCGCTATCCCATGCCCAATAGATCCTTTACGTATAACCGGTTTCTTCTTGAAGCCAATGCGGCCGTACAGTTAAAGATGACTACGGAAAAATATTGGGTGCAACCATATCTTACACTGGGTGTGGGCGGTCATAAATACTTGCATTATTACGGCGCGTTCCTCCCCCTTGGTGTGGGAATGAAAGTGAATCTTTTTGATGAAACACACTTGTTCATAAGTTCCATTTACCGTGTTCCGGTTACACCGGAAACTGCCAATTACCACCTGCAGCATTCCATCGGGTTTGCTGCACGACTGGGTAAGAAGAAAATGCCTCCTCCGCCTCCTCCGGTGGTTTTACCACCCAGCGATCGAGACGGGGACGGGATCATTGACGATCTTGATAAGTGCCCGGATGTAAAAGGTCTTGCCAAATACGATGGCTGCCCGATACCCGATACGGATAAGGATGGCATCAACGATGAGGAAGACAAATGCCCGACCGTACCCGGACTGGCCCGTTACCAGGGCTGCCCGATACCCGATACGGATAAGGATGGCATCAACGATGAGGAAGACAAATGCCCGACCGTACCCGGACTGGCCCGTTACCAGGGCTGCCCGATACCGGATACTGACGGGGACGGCGTCAATGATGAGGAAGACCGTTGTATCACGATCCCGGGTCCGAAAGAGAATTACGGTTGCCCGATGATCCCCGCCGAAGTATCCAAACGGGTCAGCACTGCAGCGAAGAATATCCTCTTCATCACCGGAAGCTCCAAACTTCAGACCTCATCATTCAAGGGTCTTAACGATGTTGCCAAAATCATGACCGAGAATCCGGGGATGAGCCTGGCGATTGACGGACACACTGACAACGTGGGATCTGATGAGTTCAACCAGAAACTCAGTGATAACCGGGCAGCATCTGTAAAAGACTACCTGGTAAGTAAGGGTGTGGATGCCAGCCGGATTACCGCAACCGGGCACGGGGAGACCATGCCGATCGCGGACAATAAGACTGCAGCCGGTCGTAAATTAAACCGCCGCTCCGAGCTCACACTTAGTTATTATAAATAAACCAATTGCTTAGCATCCAATGCCCCCGGAACTCCGGGGGCATTTTTTTTTACCCCTAAGCCTGATCGAAAGGGCTTCTTGCGAACCCGAATACGATTTATCCACATATAATTTAACGGGTGCCGATCTCTCTGTTTTACAGGATTTATCCCTACCTTTGCGCCTCCAAAACCGGCAGGTTTTAAACAGTTAACTAAACATCTGAAAATAAAGCAGTCATGGCAGACTTAAAATTTCAAAGAAACTTCGGAATCGCTGCTCACATTGATGCAGGGAAAACAACAACTACGGAGCGTATCCTCCGTTATACCGGGATGATCCACCGGATCGGGGAAGTGCACGACGGGGCCGCCACCACCGACTGGATGGAACAGGAGAAGGAGCGGGGTATCACGATTACCTCGGCTGCCGTAAGCTGCCAGTGGAACTTTCCTACCGTGCTGGGGAAATCCACACCGGAAACAAAAAAATATTCTTTCAATATCATTGATACTCCGGGTCACGTTGACTTTACGGTGGAGGTGGAGCGTTCTATGCGTGTTCTGGATGGTCTGATCGCCCTGTTTTCCGCCGTGGATGGCGTGGAACCTCAGTCTGAGACTGTTTGGCGTCAGGCTAACCGTTATGGCGTTCCCCGTATCGGGTTTGTAAATAAAATGGACCGTGCGGGAGCCGACTTCCTGATGGTTGTTAAGCAGGTTAAGGAAATGCTGGGATCAAAAGCCGTTCCCCTGCAGTTGCCGATCGGTGCTGAAGATGACTTCAAAGGCGTGGTCGACCTGATCAAAATGAAAGGGATCATCTGGCACATGGAGACCGAGGGTATGACCTTTGATGAAATTGAAGTGCCGGCCGATATGCTGGAAGAAGCCAAGGAATGGAGAGCCAGTCTCGTGGAAGCCGTGGCCGAATACGATGACAGGCTGATGGAAAAATTCTTTGACGATCCCAACAGCATTACAGAAGATGAAATGCACGAAGCGATCCGCAAAGCAACAGTGGACCTGACCATCGTGCCGATGATGTGCGGTTCTTCATTTAAGAATAAAGGGGTACAAACCGCACTTGATGCTGTTTGCCGTTACCTTCCTTCCCCGGTAGACATTCCTGATACCAAAGGAACACACCCGGATACAGGTGAGGAACTGGTTCGGAAGGCTGATCCGAAAGAACCTTTTTCGGCGCTGGCTTTCAAGATCATGACCGACCCGTTTGTAGGACGGCTGGCTTTCTTCCGCTGTTATTCCGGTCACCTGGATGCAGGTTCTTATGTACTGAACGTAAGAAGCGGTAAAAAGGAAAGGATCAGCCGGATCATGAAAATGTTTGCCAACAAGCAGAACCCGATCGATTTCATCGAAGCCGGTGATATCGGTGCGGCGGTTGGTTTCAAGGAGATCAAAACCGGGGATACGCTTTGCGACGAAGACCACCCGATCACGCTTGAAAATATGTTTATTCCCGAGCCCGTAATCGCCGTTGCCGTGGAACCCAAGACCCAGGCCGACGTGGATAAGATGGGTATGGCGATCGCCAAGCTGGTGGAAGAAGATCCCACCCTGCGGGTGAATACCGATGAGGATACCGGTCAGACCATCCTTCGCGGGATGGGAGAGTTGCACCTGGAAATCATCATCGACCGGATGCGCCGCGAATTCAAAGTGGAAGTAAACCAGGGTGCGCCTCAGGTGGCTTATAAAGAAGCCTTCAATGCAACGATAGAACACCGTGAAACCCTCAAGAAGCAAACAGGGGGACGTGGTAAATTCGCCGATATCCAGTTCAGCCTGGGCCCCATTGACGCAGAATGGAAAGCTGAGAACCCGGATAAGCACTACCAGTTCGTAAACGATCTTTTCGGAGGATCCATTCCCCGAGAATTCGTACCCGCCATCCAGAAAGGATTTGAGCAGGCGATGGTAAGCGGGGTGTTGGCCAATTACCCGGTCGACAATATGAAGATCCGGGTATTTGACGGAAGCTTCCACGCCGTGGACTCCGACTCGATGTCCTTTGAACTTTGTGCCAAGCAGGGATTCCGGGAAGCGGCCCGCAAGGCCAAGCCGGTGCTCCTGGAGCCGATCATGAAAGTGGAAGTGATCACCCCTGCCCAGTATATGGGTGATGTAACGGGTGACCTCAACCGCAGACGAGCGATCCTCGAAGGAATGGATAACCGTGCCGGTGCGGAAGTGATCAAGGCGAAAGTGCCCCTGAGCGAAATGTTCGGGTACGTGACACAGCTCCGTTCACTCTCTTCCGGTCGGGCTTCTTCAACCATGGAATTTTCACATTACTCCCCTGCTCCTAATAACATCGCAGAGGAAGTGATTGCCAAGGTGAAAGGGAAAGTTTCTGCCTGATAATCATCCAATGGAATTATACAAACCCTTCCGGAAACCGGAAGGGTTTTTTTATTTCGAAAACTTAACCTGGATCAATGTAATCGTGAACCGATGGCATTGTGTTTGTTAGTATAAACGGGAAATCTTCCCGTTTTTAACTGTCCGTCTTCCCGGCATTGGCCGGGGCAGATACATGAAACAATCAATGTCCGGATAAGGGACCCGTTCCGGGTCCTTTATTTTTTGCATTTCCCGTCGATCTTAATCAAGTAAATTGTCCTTTCAAATCATTCCGGAATGAAACGCTTGATTGCCTTGTTGCTGTTGGGATGCCCGATCGCGATTTTAGCCCAGGAAAAAATGCTTGTGACGGGGATGAAGATCACCCGATCTGTGAAGATCAAGAAAGCAGTTTACAGGTTCGAGGCATCTGCAGACACATCCCGTTCCGTGATTATAATCGAAGGGGATGACCTGGTAATTGATTTCAACCAGGCCGAGTTAAGGGGAAGCCCTGCCGGGCGCCCGCCGGATGAATATGCCGGGGTGGCCATCATGGTCCGGAACAGCCGGCATGTGGTGATACGGAACCTCAAGGCCAGGGGTTATAAAGTGGCCCTGCTGGCCAGAAATTCGGATCATCTCGTTCTTGAAAATTGTGATCTCAGTTATAATTACAGACCTCATCTGAACAGTACACAGGAACGCGAGGATATCTCTGACTGGATGAGTTATCATCACAATGAAAAAGATGAATGGCTCCGGTACGGAGCAGCAATATACCTGCGGGATTGCGATTTTGCCACCATCCGCAACTGTCGGGTAACCGGGGGGCAGAACGCCTTGATGATGACGGCTTGCGACAGCGGACTGGTGGTCAACAATGATTTTTCATTCAACTCCGGGATCGGGATCGGGATGTACCGGTCCAGCTACAACCAGGTACTTTTTAACCGGGTTATTTTTAATGTGCGGGGATATAGCCACGGGGTATACAACCGGGGGCAGGACAGCGCCGGAATGCTCGTTTACGAACAAAGCAATAACAATCTCTTTTACCGCAACAACGTGACACACGGAGGGGATGGTTTTTTTCTCTGGGCGGGACAGACAACCATGGATACGGGAACAGGAGGATGTAACGACAACCTGTTGTACGGGAATGATTTTTCCTATGCACCAACCAACGGGATCGAAGTCACTTTCAGCCGGAACCGGATCCTGCGAAACCGGGTCTTTGAATGCGATCACGGGATCTGGGGCGGGTATAGCTTTTCCACCGTGATCGGCGACAATAAATTCGGGGACAACCGGATTGCCATCGCCATTGAACATGGCCAGGACAATACCATCGCCTACAATCTTTTTATGCGGGATAAAGAAGCCATCCGGCTATGGGCCCGCAAGGAACAGCCGGCCGACTGGATCTATGCGCAGAAGAAAGATACCCGCAGCCGTAACTATTTCATTTTCGGAAACAGTTTCAATGCCAACCCTGTTGCCTTAAACCTCAGCCGGAGCAACGGTCTGCAGCTGTCAGAGAATGCATATTCGGGTATTGAAACAATACTCAAAACTGATTCGACAGTTACAGGTATTGACTCCCTGGGGGCGGAGCAGCCGGAATATGACGGGGCTGAACCTGAAATCCTGGTGAAGGATCCTTCAGATCCTTTCAAGGGAAGTGGTAAATGGGCCGGTCGCAAGAATATCATGATCACGGAATGGGGACCCTATGATTTCCGGTACCCGCTCATCTGGAATACCAATCCTGCGGATACGAGCATGCTGATGCGTTTTGACCTGCTTGGCCCTCCGGGGAAATGGGTTATCAAAAATGCCCGTGGCTTGTCGAAGATTTCGGCCAGTCAGGGCAGTTTTCCAGCCTCGATCACAGCAGAAAGAATCGAAGCCGAACGAACAGATATCCTGATCGAGGTTGAATATACGGGGCCTTCGTTTACCACCGCATGGGGGGAAAAGCTTAGCGCAGGCAAACCTTTTCTTTTCCGGTTCCGGAAATTCTTTCAACCGGTAAGTTGGGAAGTACTGTTTTACCGGCTGGATACCGCTGCCCACAATCCACTGAAAGAGGGCACTTTATTTTCCATGACCGAACGTATTCCGCCTTTCCGTACCGAACGAAAAGACCGCCTTGATTATGCCTGGTGGGGAGGGCTCCGGGAAGGGGGAGTTCAATACCCCCGGTTTATTACCGTGGCACATGGGGATGCGACTTTTCCGCCAGGAAAATATGAATTGTCGGTTACCTGGGACGATGCTGTCCGCATTTTTATAGACAACAAAAAGGTGGTGGATGAATGGGTGCCTTCCCGCTATGTTTTTGATGAATCCCCGCATAAAAAAGTCGAGATCAGCCTGGGTGGAAGCCATCATTTTCGGGTGGAACACCTGGAGCTTGGTGGATTTGCCAGTTTGAGCTTGAAAATCAAGCCGGTAGAATAGCCTTTCTCAACTGTGAAAAGGGTTCTCCACAACCTATAAAATTATTTCCCAACTATTTGGAGGGTATGGCCTTCACCCTTACCTTTGCACTCCCAAAAGAAAATTGGGATTTTGACCCATGTCGCAGCGAATCAGAATCAAATTACAGTCTTACGATCACAACCTGGTGGATAAATCCGCAGAAAAGATCGTAAAAACCGTGCGCAGTACAGGCGCAGTAGTAACAGGCCCTATTCCCCTGCCTACCCGCCGCAAGATATTTACCGTATTGCGTTCGCCCCACGTAAACAAGAAAAGCCGTGAGCAGTTCCAGCTGGCCACACACAAGCGCCTGCTGGATATCTACACGTCCTCTTCCCGGACCGTGGATGCGTTGAGCAAACTGGATTTGCCCAGCGGTGTGGAAGTTGAAATCAAAGCGTAGTACTCCGGTACTGCCAAACCAGTTCTTATAAATTGATTTAAGATTTTGTCATCTCTCAATCCCGCCTCCCGGCAGGAGAAAAGAGCTCTGGCTGATAAACATAAAACAAGCCATTCAGGGTTTGTTTACTGCCGGTACTTTCCCATAAAGAAAAAGGTCGGTGGCAAACGGGGATTGAAGCCTCAATCGTGAAAGCGAATTGAGAGCATGTCCCAATAATCCTGCAGGCACAAATTGAAAAAAATGAAAGGTATTATTGGGAAAAAAATCGGGATGACCAGCATCTTCGACCCCTCAGGCAAACAAACCGCCTGCACGATCATCGAAGCCGGTCCCTGCGTGGTGACACAGGTCAAGACCCAGGAGTCTGACGGCTACAATGCCCTCCAGTTGTCTTTTGGCGACAAAAATGAAAAGCACAGCATCGCTGCCGAAAAAAATCACTTTGCCAAAGCGTCCACTTCTCCCAAGAAATTCTCCAGGGAATTCCGGGATTTTTCCATCGAAAAAAATATTGGTGAAACCGTAACGGTTGACATTTTCGCCGAAGGCGATAAGGTCGAGGTTGTTGGTACCACAAAAGGAAAAGGTTTCCAGGGTGTCGTAAAGCGCCACGGATTCCATGGGGTTGGTCAGCAATCGCATGGTCAGCACGACCGCCAGCGTGCCCCGGGTTCACTGGGTAACTCATCGGATGCCAGCCGGGTAATGAAAGGGATGCGGATGGCCGGCCGGATGGGGAACGACCGGGTGAAAATGAAAGGACTGAAAGTGATGAAGGTATTCCCTGATAAGAATTATATCCTGGTCAGCGGTTCCGTACCGGGACACAACGGTTCAATCGTATTAATCCAGAAATAATATTGAGAATGGGCAAGCCCGTTCTCAACCCAAATTTAACAGTAATGCAAATCGAAGTTTTAAATACAAAGGGAAAAGCTACCGGGAGAACGGTAGACCTTCCGGAAGAGATTTTCGGAACAGAGCCTAATAACCACGTGATCTACCTGGCTGTCAAGCAGTATCTCGCTGCGCAGCGCCAGGGTACCCACAAAGTTAAGACCCGTGCCGAAGTGAAAGGAGCAAGCCGTAAACTGCACCGCCAGAAAGGAACCGGAGGAAGCCGGAAGGGTAATATCCGGAACCCGCTCTACAAAGGCGGAGGTACCATTTTCGGTCCCAAGCCCCACGGCTACGACATCAAGCTGAACCGCAAGGTGAAGGACCTGGCCAAGATCTCCGCCCTTTCCTACAAGGCAAAGGACAAGGCGATCCTGGTGGTGGAAGATATCGCGCTGGAAACACCCAAGACAAAATCCTTTGTGGATATACTCGGAAACCTGAACGTGGCCGACAAAAAGGTGATGTTCGTGCAACCCGAATACAACGACAACCTGGATTTGTCCATGCGGAATGTCCCTACTGTGCTGGGAGTTCTGCTGAGCGACATCAACACCTACGATATTGTCAATTCCGATGTCCTGGTGATGACCGAAAGCGCCGCGAAAATATTTGGTGAGGACGAAAAAGCGGAAGCATAAAACTTATAACAACCTAAAGAGAAAGACATGAAACTTTCCGAAGTACTGATAAAGCCGATCCTGACAGAGAAAGCCAATGCCCAGCAGGACAAACTGCGCCGCTATGCTTTCAAGGTGTCGCGCAAGGCCAATAAGCTGGAGATCAAAAAAGCCGTGGAAAGCTTTTACGGGGTAACTGTTACCCAGGTAAACACAGCTGTGGCTCCGGCCAAGAACAAGAGCCGCTTTACCAAAGCCGGGGTCATTTCCGGTCGTAAGCAGGGATACAAGAAGGCCTTTGTAACTGTGGCAGAAGGAGAGAATATCGACCTGTATTCTAATATTTAATTGTATCAACAGGCATGTCCTGTTGCAGAATGGCAATCAACCGCCGCGAAGTGTTGGAATCGTCCCGGCCCTGGTCCGGGAGCTAATAAAAAGAAAAATTAAAAATGGCATTAAGAAAATTTAAACCCGTTACCGCCGGTACCCGCTGGAGAATCGGGAACGCGTATGCGGAGGTCACGACCAATGTCCCGGAAAAGAGCCTGCTGGAAGCAAAGCCGAGAACCGGCGGCCGGAATTCATCCGGTCATCTGTCCATGCGCTACCGCGGCGGTGGTCATAAGAAAAAATACCGGGTCATCGATTTCAAGAGAAACAAGGCTGGTGTGGGTACTGTGGAGTCTATCCAGTACGACCCGAACCGGACTGCGTTTATCGCCCTGTTGAATTATGCGGATGGTGAAAAGCGATATATCCTCGCTCCCCAGGGACTCCAGGTGGGTGCGAAAGTGGAAAGCGGACCGGATGTTGCCCCGGAAGTCGGAAACGCACTGCCGATGAAAAACATCCCGTTGGGTACCAACATCCACAATATTGAAATGCAGCCCGGCCAGGGTGGCAAGCTGTCACGCAGCGCAGGTTCTTCCGCGCAGCTGACCAACAAGGAAGAAAAATATGCGGTGCTGAAAATGCCCAGTGGCGAGCTCCGGAAAGTGCTGATCAACTGCTATGCCACCGTTGGTGTGGTAAGCAACAGCGACCATAGCCTCCAAAGCATGGGTAAGGCAGGCCGTAACCGGTGGAAAGGGATCAAGCCGCGTAACCGCGGGGTGGCCATGAACCCTGTCGATCACCCGATGGGTGGTGGGGAAGGAAAGGCATCCGGCGGACAGCCCAGGAGCCGCAACGGACAGTATTCACGCGGTCTGAAAACCCGGACCCGCGGGAAGGGCAGTGATAAGCTGATCATCCAGCGGAAGAACGGAAGCAAACTGGCTAAATAAACATAATTATTCATCAACTAACGGTATAATAGAATGGCTCGTTCAATCAAAAAAGGCCCGTACGTAGCAACCCACCTCGAGAAAAAGGTGCTGGCTATGAATGAAGGCAAATCAAAGAAAGGTGTCATGAAAACCTGGAGCCGTCGTTCAACGATCACTCCGGATTTTGTCGGGCACACTTTCGCGGTGCACAACGGGAATAAGTTCATCCCGGTATATGTAACCGAATTCATGGTGGGGCACAAACTGGGAGAGTTTGCGCCGACCCGCCAGTTCAAAGGACACTCTAGTAAGAAAGTTGACTGATAAAAGGAAGGTGTTCCCCGTTCTTTTCCGGCCTGGCCCCGAACGGAAAACACCCGGCTAAAAAACTAAATAAATGGAAGCAGTAGCTAAACTCAGAAATTACCCGACCTCACCGCGCAAAATGCGTCTGCTGGCTGACCTCATCCGTGGTCAGAAAGTGGAGAAAGTGCTGGCGGAACTGGAACACAATCCCAAGCATCCGGCCGTGCCTCTGCGCAAGCTGGTGCTGAGTGCGATCAATAACTGGAAACAGAAGAATGAAGGCGGGGATGAAAGCCAGCTGGTGGTAAAAACCATTTTCGTGGACGGCGCCCGCACACTGAAGCGGATGCGTCCGGCTCCCCAGGGACGGGGTTACCGGGTGCGCAAGCGGAGCAACCACGTAACGGTGATCGTAGACACGAAGGAATCAAAAAACTAAACGAATTAATAAACCAATAACATGGGTCAAAAAGCAAATCCGATCGGCAACAGGTTAGGCATCATCCGCGGATGGGAGTCTAACTGGTATGGCAGCAAGAAAGACTATGCCGGCAAACTGATCGAAGACCACAAGATCAGAACTTACCTCAATGCCCGTATCAACAAGGGCGGTATCTCGAAAATCGTTATCGAGCGTACCCTGGGTAAACTGATCATCACGATCCACACTTCCAAGCCCGGTATCATCATCGGAAAGGGCGGCGGAGAAGTGGACCGGATCAAGGAAGAGCTGAAAAAGCTGACCGGCAAAGATGATGTCCAGATCAACATCCTGGAAATCCGCCGGCCCGAGCTGGATGCAATGATCGTGGCCGACACGATCGCCCGCCAGATCGAAAACCGGATCAACTACAAACGCGCCATCAAGATGTCCATCGCCTCCGCGCTGCGGATGGGAGCAGAAGGGATCAAAGTGAAAGTGAGCGGACGTCTCGGAGGTTCTGAAATCGCCCGGACCGAAGAGATCAAACAGGGCCGTGTTCCCCTGCATACATTCCGGATGGATATTGATTATGCAAACGTATTTGCACTGACGGTTTACGGGAAGATCGGGATCAAGGTCTGGATCTGTAAAGGAGAAGTGCTGACCAAGCGCGACCTGAACCCCAACTTCGTTGGCGGCAAGAGTGAAGTGAGCGACCGCCGGGACCGTCGGGACGACCGTCATGACCGCCGTGATGACCGCAGGGGCGGGGGAAGAGACCGCAGAGGTTAAATTCAAAAAATCACGAGCGACGAGCCCGTGAAAAAAAGAAACGTTTTCATTGCTATGGGCTCCTAACCCGAAACTCATAGCTCAAAGCTTAAAAAGATGTTACAACCGAAAAGAACAAAGCACAGGAAGATGCAAAAAGGCCGCATGAAAGGCGATGCCAAAAGAGGAGCTACCATTTCCTTTGGTTCCTACGCACTCAAAGCGCTGGACAGCCATTGGATCACCGACCGCCAGATTGAAGCGGCCCGGCAGGCCCTGACCCGTGAAATGAAGCGGGAAGGTAACGTGTGGATCCGCATTTTCCCCGACAAGCCGATCACCCGCAAACCCCTTGAGGTAAGGATGGGTAAGGGTAAGGGTAACCTGGAGTTCTGGGCTGCCGTGGTCAAACCGGGTCGTATCATTTTCGAAGTGGACGGAGTGAGCGAGCAGATCGCCCGTGCTTCGCTGGCCCTGGCTGCCGGTAAGCTCCCGATCAAAACCAAGTTTGTTGTACGCCGGGACCTCATCACCGCGTAATCATATAAAAACGAAAAGAGATGTCAAAGAAAGCTGATTTTGTAAAAAGCATTCATGGAATGAATGAGCAGGACCTGAAGGCCCGGCTGGAGGAAGACCGCCAGCGCCTGAAGAAGCTTGAGTTCGCGCACGCGATCTCCCCGCTCGAAAACCCCATGACCCTTCGTTCGCTCCGCCGCGATATCGCCCGGCTGCAAACGGAACTGAAATTAAAGCATCAACAGGGCTAAAAAGCAAAATAGCAAATTCCAAAATCCAGGTCCCAATGCCGGGTACACGGGTTGGAACGGAAACGGGAATTTGGAATTTGAATAATCGGAATTTATAAAATTATGGAAGCAAGAAATTTAAGAAAGACCAGGATCGGCGTGGTGACCAGCAACAAGATGGCCAAGACCATCACGGTGGCCATTGAAAGAAAGGTGAAACACCCGATCTATGGGAAATTCGTGAAAAAAACCTCCAAGTTGCATGCGCACGACGACAAGAACGAGTGCAGCATCGGGGATGTGGTGAAGATCATGGAAACCCGCCCGCTCAGCAAGACCAAACGCTGGAGACTGGTTGAAGTGGTGGAAAAAGTGAAGTAAGAAAGAAAGCTACGAGCCAGGAGCTACGAGCTTGGAGAAAAAACAAGTACATAACAAAATTTAGGCGAAGAGCTCGAAGCTCGTAGCTAAAAGCTAAAAGCTAAAAAGATGATTCAGCAAGAAAGCCGGTTAAATGTTGCGGATAACAGTGGTGCCAAAGAGGTGCTTTGTATCCGGGTACTCGGTAACAGCGGTCAGCGGTATGCCAGGATCGGAGACAAGATCGTGGTGACGGTAAAAGACGCATTGCCCCAGGGTGGGATCAAAAAGGGGACGGTGGCCAAAGCAGTGATCGTTCGAACCACCAACAAACTGCGTCGCAAGGACGGATCCTATATCCGGTTTGACGACAACGCCGTAGTGATCCTGAACCAGTCTGACGAGCCGAGGGGTACCCGCATTTTCGGACCCGTGGCCAGGGAACTGCGTGACAAGGGCTATATGAAGATCATCTCACTGGCCCCCGAGGTATTATAATAAGATAACCGCAAGGGCGGGGCCTGCCCCGTCTGTATAAATAAAAAAAATGAAAGCAAGATTTAAACCCAAGTACAACATCCGCAAAGGCGACAGCGTAGTCGTGATCAGCGGGGATGACAAGGACCTCACCAAACCCCGCACCGTAAAAGCGGTGATGGTGGATGATGCCAAAGTGATCGTGGAAGGAGTGAATATCATCACCCGGCATACAAAGCCCTCTGCACAAAACACGCAGGGCGGGATTGTTAAGAAAGAGGCTCCCATCCATATCAGCAATGTGATGCTTTGGGACGCGGCCCAGAAAGCCGGTGCCCGGGTTACAAGGGTCCGGAAGGATGGCAAGACCGAACGGGTTTTCAAAACAAAAAAAGTTCAGGGAGGTAAAAAATAATGAGTACAAAAACATATACCCCGCGACTCGCCGATAAGTACAAAAACGAAGTGGTGCCGGCGCTGGTAAAAAAATTCGGATATACATCCGTTATGCAGGCCCCCAAACTGGAGAAGATCTGCCTGAACCGGGGTGTCAACGGAGCTGTTTCCGACAAGAAACTCGTAGACATCGCCGTGGAGGAGCTGACCACAATCTCCGGTCAAAAAGCCGTTGCAACCATGTCGAAGAAGGACATTTCCAACTTCAAGCTCCGGAAGCATATGCCGATCGGCGCACGCGTAACCCTCCGGGGAGATAAGATGTTTGAATTTTTTGACCGCCTCGTGGCCGTGGCCCTGCCCCGTGTAAGGGACTTCCGTGGGGTGAATGAAAAGGCGTTTGATGGCCGCGGTAATTATACCCTGGGGGTAACCGAACAGATCATCTTCCCCGAGATCGATATCGATAAAGTAAACAAGATCACCGGGCTTGATATCACGTTTGTGACCACCGCCAACACCGACGAGGAGGCCTATGAACTGCTGAAAGAGCTGGGTATGCCTTTCCGCAACATTGTTAAAACCAATTCAAATTAAAAAAGGATAAATAAACATGGCAAAAACATCAGTAACAGCCAGGCAGAAAAAAAGGGAACGGATGGTGGCCCAGCATGCAGCCAAAAGAGAAGAGCTGAAAAAAGCGGGTGACTGGAAAGCCCTGGACGAGCTGCCGAAAAATTCATCCCGGGTTCGCCTGAAAAATCGCTGCCAGTTATCGGGACGTCCCAAAGGATATGTCCGTTATTTCGGGCTTTCCCGGATTGCGCTGCGCGACATGGCCCTGAACGGGAAGATCCCCGGGCTTAAAAAAGCAAGCTGGTAAGACATTAAATAATTCAATTAAACTTTTCCAATTATCCCGGTTTTAATACCGGGACGTAGGAGGGCAAAAAATATGGTAACAGATCCTATCGCAGATTTCCTGACCAGAATCCGTAATGCACAGATGGCCGGACACCGGGTGGTTGATATCCCGGCATCTAACCTGAAAAAACGCATGACCGAGATCCTGTACAACCAGGGATATATCCTGAAATACAAATTTGAGGACGACAACAAGCAGGGTGTCATTAAGATCGCTCTGAAGTACGACCCCTCGACCAGGCAGCCGGCCATCCAGAGCATGGAGCGCGTCAGCCGCCCGGGTTTACGCCAGTACGCCAAGCCTACGGAATTCCGCCGGGTGAAGAACGGACTTGGTGTGGCCATCGTGTCCACTTCAAAAGGAGTGATGACTGACAAGGAAGCCAAAGCCAACAATATCGGGGGCGAGGTTCTTTGTTACGTATATTAAGCAAAACGGATTGCAGGTACATTAAGCCGAACCTTCAGGCTGACCGGCCGGTAATCAATGAATAAATTAAAAAGATCAACATGTCCAGAGTAGGTAAAAAAGCAATTACGATCCCCGAAGGGGTGACGGTTACGGTGGGAAAAGACAACGTGGTAACCGTAAAAGGAAAGAAGGGTGAGCTGAAGCAGGAAATAGACCGCGATATCGTGGTTGAAGTAAAAGACGGCCAGGTAACATTCGGACGTCCCACTGACCAGATCCGCCACCGTGCCATGCACGGGTTGTACCGCGCCCTGGTGGCCAACCTGGTGAAGGGGGTGACAGACGGGTATGAAAAGAAACTGGAGCTGATCGGGGTGGGTTTCAAAGCTGCCAACCAGGGAAATGTCCTGGATCTTGCACTTGGGTATTCACATAATATCATTTTCGAAATACCGAAGGAACTGAAAGTGGCAACCCAGCAGGAAAAGGGACAAAATCCCATCATCACGCTGGAAGGGATCGACAAACAACTGATCGGACAGGTGGCGGCCAAAATCCGCAGCTTGCGCAAACCCGAGCCATACAAGGGCAAGGGGGTGCGTTTTGTGGGTGAAGTGGTTCGTAAGAAAGCCGGTAAGGCCGCTGGTAAATAATCGTGTATAACATGTCCCTGGCAGTATCAGGGAAAAAATAAACAAGAGATGAATCCAAAAGTAAAATCAACCAGAAGACAAAATATCCGCTACCGGATTCGCCGTAAGATCGGTACCGGCACTGCCACAAAACCCCGTCTGTCCGTATTCCGGAGCAACACGGATATCTATGTGCAGCTGATCGATGATGCCAACGGCCTGACCCTGGCTGCCTCATCCTCGCGCGACAAGGACATCAACGCGCAAAAGGCGACCAAAATGGAGAAAAGCAAAATGGTGGGAGCCGCTATTGCCCGCAAGGCAGCGGACCTGGGAATCGCGGATGTGACATTTGACCGGGGTGGGTACCTGTATCATGGCCGTGTGAAATCGGTGGCCGACGGAGCCCGGGAAGGCGGTCTGAAATTCTAAATCATACTATCAACCTTTTAATTACAAGCATACATGTCAAAGTTTAACGTAAACAAGGTAAAGGCAGGGGACCTCGAACTGAAAGACAAAGTGGTGGCCATTAACCGCGTCGTAAAAACCACCAAGGGCGGACGCTCATTCAGCTTCTCCGCACTGGTTGTGGTGGGCAACGAAAACGGGGTGGTGGGACATGGCCTTGGCAAAGCCAAGGAGGTTCAGGAAGCCATTACCAAGGGCATTGAGGATGCCAAGAAAAACCTGATCAAGGTACCGGTTATGAAAGGGACCATCCCGCATGACCAATGGGCCAAGGAAGGGGCAGCCAAAGTGCTCATCAAACCGGCCGCTCATGGTACCGGTGTGATCGCGGGAGGCAGCATGCGGGCTGTGCTCGAAGCAGCCGGGGTGACCGATATCCTCGCCAAATCCCTTGGTTCCGCCAACCCGCACAACGTGGTAAAAGCGACTTTCAAGGCACTTGCCCTGTTGCGTGAGCCCGTACACGTCGCCAAGACGCGGACCCTTGGACTGAAGAAAGTATTCAACGGCTGATCCTAAAAAGAAAAGGAATTATGAAAAAGATAAAAATCACACTGGTTAAAAGTCCGATCGACCGGCCCGAGCGTCAGAAACTGACCCTGAAGGCCCTCGGATTGACCAAGACGAACCGGACAAAGGAAGTCGAAGCCACCCCGCAGGTGCTGGGAATGGTTCGTAAAGTAACCCATCTGGTGAAAGTGGAGAATGTTTAAATGTGAAGATTTGTAATTGTGAAATTGGAGAAATTCACAACAATTTACTTTTCACTTTTCCATATTCCCGGATTCCAAATTATTCAAAAGCGAGGGGTGATTCCCCGCCGAGTACAAAATCAAAAAAATGAAATTACATCAACTCAAGCCTGCAAAAGGCGCGACACACAAACAGAAAAGATTGGGACGTGGTGAAGCTTCCGGTTACGGAGGCACATCCACTAAAGGAAACAAGGGACACCAGAGCCGCAGCGGTTTTAAAAACAAGATGGCCCATGAAGGCGGCCAGATGCCGATCCAGCGCCGGATACCCAAACGCGGTTTCAAGAACCCGCATCGTGTCGAATACAAAGTGTTTAACCTGGGACAGGCCGAACAACTGGCAGGTAAATACAACATCAGCGAATTCTCCCTCGAGAATCTCTATATCAACGGGCTGGTTAGCCAGAACGACAAGGTGAAGATCCTGGGGAATGGCGAGCTGACCAGCAAACTCAGCTTCAAAGTGAACGCCGTAAGCGAAAAGGCCAAAGCGGCTATTGAAGCGGCCGGCGGAACGGTGGAAATAGTTAAGTAATTTCGCTAAATTGCAACGACGCATTCCGGTGCGTCTTTTATGTTTATGAGCTATTAAATTATTGCATCCCCGTGAAAAAATTAATACAAACACTCAGGAATATCTGGAGCATCGAAGAGCTGCGTGGGAAGATTTTGTTCACGATCATGATGATCGCAGTCTACCGATTGGGTTCGCATATCGTACTCCCGGGCATCAATCCGAATGAGATCCAGGATGCCGGAGAGAGTACCGGTATCCTAGGGCTGATCGATGCCTTTTCCGGTGGCGCCTTTAACAATGCTTCCATTTTTGCCCTGGGTATCATGCCCTATATCTCCGCGTCCATCTTCATGCAATTGATGACAG
>JBMSNP010000016.1:0-49723 GCA_049421765.1 Chitinophagaceae bacterium | reverse complement strand
TACTCCTATCCACGATCACCTTGTTACCCTGTATCGGTCAGAGAATTTTGTCTTTGCCATTCAATTTTATTATGATCAAATTACTGCTGTATTCAGTATAGTGGGCTCCCTGCTGTTTTTCCTGGTTGCTACATTTAGTAAATACTACATGCACCGGGACGAAGGGTTCAAGCGCTTTTTCAATACGATCCTGTTGTTTGCGGCCGGATTCAACCTGATCATTTTTTCCGGAAATTTTGAAACGCTTTTTATCGGTTGGGAGATCAAGGGTCTTTGCTCATTCCTGCTGATCGCTTTTTACCGCAACCGTTACTTGCCGGTTAAAAATGCGTTCAAGACCCTGGCCAATTACCGTATAAGCGATGTGGCGGTCATGCTTGCCATGTGGATGATGCATCATCTGGCCCATCGTAATGTTTCCTTTTCTGAACTGGGCCAGATTCAGCAACAAACTTCACAGGCCGGTTATGTGGGAATGGGGATATTCATTATGGTCATGCTGGTTCTTGCGGCCACCATCAAGTCCGCACAGTTTCCATTTACAACCTGGCTGCCACGCGCTATGGAAGGCCCCACTTCTTCCTCTGCCATCTTTTATGGGTCGCTCAGTGTGCATGTTGGAGTATTTCTGCTGCTTCGAACATATGAATTCTGGGAACATATGCCCTGGGTCAGAATCTCGATAGCAGTAATCGGGTCCCTGACTGCACTCTTCGCCACCCTCATTGCCCGGGTGCAGCCAAATGTAAAGACACAGATTGCCTATTCCTCTGCCGCACAGATCGGGATCATGTTTATTGAGATCGCTTTTGGGTTGCACTGGCTGGCGCTTTTACATTTTGCCGGCAATGCCTTTTTGCGCACTTACCAATTACTGGTTTCGCCATCTGTGTTGAACTACCTTGTACATCATCAGTACTTTCATTACCATTTTACCCAGGGAAAACCGGTGGGGAAGTTCAGGGCCTCTCTGTATATTTTGGGACTAAAGGAGTGGAACCTGGATAGCCTGATGTTTAGGTATTTGTGGAGCCCGTTTAAGTGGCTCGGAAGCAAGCTCCAGGTACTTCAGGCTGTGCCGTTATTGTCCGGAACCTTTTGGATCGGTTCGCTTGCCTTACTGGTTCTTGCCATAACCCGTCCCGCCGGATGGATTCCTTACCAGGAATACCTGGGCATCGGCCTGGGGCTCTCTTCTCTCGCATTGATATTATTCGCGTTCGCTCACCGGGGTTCAGCATTAAGGGCCTGGGTCATGCTACCACCCGCGCACCTGTTGCTGTTGGCTGGTATTTGCTGGGGTTCCGGTGGTGTCAGAACAGCGGAAATCATTTTTTATGCCGGGGGAATCCTATTGGTTTTTCTGTTGGGTGTATATTGTTTATGGGTTACCAGCCGCATTGATCAGGATATCCGGCTGAACAGATACCACGGGTATGTTTATGAACGGCCCAATACCACGCTTTTATTTCTTCTGGCGGCTATCGGGATGCTCGGTTTCCCAGTTACAACAGCATTTATCGGAATCGATGTATTATTTACTTACGTCAAGTCTGATCAGTATGTCCAGATCGGTCTGATGGCCCTCTGTTTCATATTTATTGAACTGGCGGCGATGCGAATTTTTCTGCGAGTTTACCTCGGACCTCATAAGAAATTATATCATCCGGTGGCTTTTAGATCTTCTTAAAATGAGAACGATTTTTTTGATAGTGATGATTGCCCTGGCTTTATCCGGGCGATCCCAAGGCGACAGGATCAGTGATTACAATTATTTAAATTGGGTGCAAACAATTAACACCATTTCGCTCGGGGAAAAGTGGAGTCTGCATGCCGAATACCAATGGAGACGTGACCACGGACTCAGATACTGGCAGCAAAGCCTGCTTCGTGTGGGGGCCAATTATAAATGCAATGATCAGGTAACGGCGCACCTGGGCTACGGGTGGATCCTGACTTATCCTTATGGCGAATATCCCCTCGCTTCAGCAGGTACTTTTCCCGAACATCGGATCTATGAACAACTCAGTCTCCGTCAACCGGTTAATAAATGGCTGTTTACACACAGGTTCCGGGTGGAACAACGCTGGATCGGAAAAATGCGGACAGGAACAGACCGGGGGGTTGAAAGCTGGACTTTCCTTCACAGGTTCCGATACCAGTTCAGGAGCCAGTATCCTGTTTGGTCGAATGGAAATCGACAGCTTTACGGTGCAGTCGCCGATGAAATTTTTATCGGGGCGGGTAAAAACCTGGGGGTTAATATTTTTGACCAGAACCGGTTATTTCTGCTGTTGGGCTTTAAGCTCAATCAAAAATTATCGCTCGAAGCCGGTTACTTTAATCAAACCGTTCAACAGGGGAAGCGGATCAGCAACCAAACCATCATGCAACGTAATAACGGGCTGGTCCTTACTTCACTTCTTAATTTATGATACCTGTTCTGTTTTCTTTTCTGCCGGATAATGTTCCTTGAGTTGAACAGGGGGGGATGATTTGCCGGCCACTTTCATCTGCACCAGGTCAACCAGCAGGGCAAATGCCATTGCGAAATATACATAGCCCTTCGGGATATGTATGTCAAACCCTTCCACCAGGAGGGTAAAACCAATCAGCATCAGGAAACTCAGGGCCAGTATTTTGAAAGCAGGATGTTTGTTTACAAAATTACTGATCGGCGCGGCTGCAATCAGCATGATTATGACAGTAATGATCACGGCTGTATACATCACCCAAATCTCATTTACCAGTCCCACGGCTGTAATGATCGAATCCACTGAAAAAACCAGGTCCAGTAATAAAATCTGTCCGATGATCTCCCGGAGCGAGGCTTTTTTTATCTTTTGTTCACCGTCTCCCTGTTCTCCCTCCATTTTATACCAGATCTCACGGGTGCTTTTCCAGATCAGGAAAATCCCGCCCAGGATCAGGATCAGGTCTTTTCCGCTTATGGATGTGCCCAATGCCCGAAAAAGTTCCCGGTCCAGTTTCATGATCACGGATATGGCGGCCAATAATCCCAGGCGCATCAGCATGGCCAAAAGGATTCCCCAGGTCCTGGCTTTCTTTTGCTGGTCAGGCGGCAGCTTCCCCGCCAGAATCGAAATGAATATGATATTATCGATTCCCAGTACCACTTCAAGGGCAATCAGGGTAAGCAGGGAGATCAGTACGGCAGCGTCCATGTTTTTGTTTTAACTCAATTTAAGAACAGTCCGGTTATTAATGAACCGGGATTGGGCGGAACGAGGCTGGAATCATCCCGGTCCGACTTCAGGCCATTGATCCTTTACAGGATCAATTCATGCCGGCCAGAGGTGATTTAACGGTTTGCCAATAAGCCGGCCGCCCATTGAATGGCAATGGTCGTTTTAAAGTATTTGGCTTTTAGTTCCTGCAATTTTTGAAAGGCTTCCAGGGCTTTATTTTCCCGGGCATTCACCAGAAAAAGGGAACTTTCGCCTGCCCTGAACCTCGTTTCTTCTCCGCGTTGCAGGGCTGCATAATTCACCCAGGCCTGTTCCTGGATACGCAGCTGGTTTGTCAGCGCCGCCAGCTCGTTGAAGTAACTTTTCACTTTGTTCTCGAGTTCCAGCTTTTTTTGATTCTGTCCCAGTTGGGTTTCCGTGATTTTCAAACGGGTTTTACGGTATTCACCCCTTCCCTGAGAGAGACGCAGCGGAATACCCAGGCTGATCCCATACTGAAAGTTGTTTTCGAAAAGAGGGGTGGTTGCCGTTTTGGCAATATTATAGCCCCTTCCCAGCTGGTTATACCGGAAATTGACTGCAGGCAACAACTCCTGGAACTTCAGCTTCTTCTCCACTGCCAGTGCATTAAGCTTGAAATCGTAAAGCAATAATTCAGGATGATTTTTCCGGGCATCTTCCAGCATGGCATTCAATTCTGGCAACACAAATTCGTTGCTGCGTATTTGCTGCAATTCATCTGCGGGCAAAACAGACTCGGGAAGATAATACGGCTGGTCCTGGTCGGTCCAGAGATATAGTGATAATTCAAGCCCCGCATTTTGAAAATCCAACCAGGCCTGGCTTTTCAGCACTTCAAAATTCTGTAACTGGGTCAGTGCTTCAGTAGTATCGATCGCCGGACGATCACCCAGGCGATAGGCAGTTTGAACCAGCTGTACTCTTTTTTCATTGACCAATACGGCATTGCTGAGTATCCGGTAGGTCTGGTAACTCGCAGCCCAGTTCCAGTAGCTTTTCAGGGCATCCTGCAACAGGTTGTTGATGATGTTTCTTTTTTCCACGGCGGAAGCATCCCTGAATATCTTCGCTGTTTGCAGCGCAGCCCTCCTTTTATCCATCAGCAGGTTTTTTGCCAGGGGCACACTGATGCCCAGGTAACTGGATTCACCTTTAGTGTTCGTAGGGTCTGTCTGGTTGCCGGAAAGATATTCGAGACCAGCACGTATTTCCACCCCAAACCAGGAGGGGACATTCAGTTCAGGCCGGTTATAGTTATAATAGGCGGTACCATCAAATGTTTTGCGGGCATGGTTATTTTCCAGCGTGGGGTCAAACAGTCCGCGGGCAATGGTCACGTCTGCCTTGGCTTTTTCCATGAAAAGATCGGCCTGTCTGGCCACCGGGTGAAATCGTTTTACGATTTCTGTGACCTGTTGTCCCGACAGGGTTTTCATGGTGTCCTGCGAATTTGCAGCCAATACCACAAATACACCGCACATTATGATCAGGTGTTTTTTCATTTTTTTCCTTTTTGTTTGGGCTTGTAGTAATCCGGGGGGAAACCATTAATATTTCGCCACAATTCATACCAGACCGGTACGTCTTTAAGGAGTGCGATTCCCTGCGCACCCGTACCGATTTTCAACTGGATTGGCCAGGGTTTTTCCGAAGCATCTTCTTTAACAAGTACCCTGAACTTGCCATTCAGGCTTACATTGCTTTCGATGGCCACAATTTCTCCTCCAAATGTCCCGGAAGAGGCTTTGGGCCATCCGCTGAACACAATGGCGGGAAACCCGTCAAACATGAATCTGACCTTTTGGCCCTGTGCAAGCAGGGGGAGGTCCAGCGGCCGGACAAACATTTCAACGGCATAACTGATTTTATCCGGTACGATCTCAGCGATCATATCTCCATCCTTGACATACTCGCCGATTCCGGCTTTTTGCGCTTTCACTACCTGCCCGCTTTGCGTGGCAATGACATAGTACATTCCGTTGCGTATGCTGAAGCTGGCAAACTGGTTTTCCAGTTTGGCAATATCAGCCTGACCACTGGCAATTTCAGTGAGCGACTGGTACTGATCACCCTGGGCCTTGGCCACTTTTTCCAGGTTTTCCTGTTGGAGGGCGCTCATTTCAATACGGGTGATAGTCAGGTCCTGTTTGCTGTTTGCCAATTTGTTTTCCGCACTGATCTTTTTGGCCATTGCATTCTGAAACAATTGATTTCTCTGTTCCAGCTGGGTGAGAGAAACCAGCCCGCTGTCATACATCGCTTTCTGCCGGTTGTATTGGATGTTCGCAATATTGAATTCATTATTGGCGGCAACAGCTTCTGCACTGTCGGCCTGTACCTTCAGGGTAAGCTGCCCCAGCTTATTCACCAGCTGGTTCAGTTTCAGCTGCAGTCCGTTGTTGATCGCATTGATCTGTTGCCCAGTGATATCTACTTTGTTCTTATAATATTCAACCGAAAGCTGTTTGCCGGCCAGTTGCTCTTTGGTACGACCCAGCAGGTTGGGGTCCAGGTAATCTGTTTTGACCTCAGATAATTGTATAAGCGTGTCACCTGCCTTAACATAATCACCTTCTTTGATATACCATTTCATCACCCGGCCACCGATCACGGTATTGACCTGCTGGGGACGCTGATCCTGGTAAAGGGTGGTCACCGAGCCTTTGGCACGTATATTCTGTGTCCAGGGCAGGAATAGGAAGAGGATAAAGATTCCGGCACATACATAAAACCAGTACCTGACACGGCTTTCCCGGTCGAACATATAAATGCGTGAATACGATTGAAGCTGACTGTTCATTTTAATTTCGTTTGTTGTGCTTTATTATTTCAGGCTGCCATTTTCGTTTACTGTGAATACTTTATCACAGCGATCTTCAAATTCCCTGTCATTGGTTACCACCACAACCGTACAGTTCTGCAAATTCATCAGCATATCGATAAGCTGTTTGCGCTGTGTGTCATTGGCATTGAGCCAGGGCTCTTCCAATAGCAGGAGCCTCGGGTTTCCGGCCAGGGCCCGGGTAAGCAGGATTTTCTGAACCACACTGCGGGGCAGGCGCCGGCCGGTAGGGTCAAGCGGAGTGTCAAAGCCATCTTTCAGCGTAGCGATAAATTCACTCAGTCCAGAAAGCCGGGCACAATGCTTCACAAATTCCAAGGTGATCTGTTCATTCCCGAGGGTAAGGTTTTCCAGCAGTGTACCATTGAATATATCCTGCTGACCCAGCAATACCCCGGTTTGTGCCCTCAGCGAATCGATGTTGTAGTTTCCGGCCGGAACATCATCGATCAGGATTACCCCGCTGAAATCAGTATAAGATCCTGTCATCAGCCGGAGCAGGGTTGATTTACCTGAACCTTCTTTTCCGGAAATGCTGACCTTTTCACCGGCATTGATCAGCATGCTGATATTTTGCAGTACTTTATTTTCTTCGTTATACCCGAAGGATACATCCCGCAACTCCAGTTTCAGTCCCTTTGACAGACCGGGCAATTCAATGGTCCCCTTGTTTTCCAGCGGTTTATCGGTTACTTCAGCCAGTTTTTCAACCGCGGTCAGGGTGTCGTACACGCTGCTCAGGTTGATGATCAGTTTTTCCACCGAGTTGAGGACCAGCAGGATCACGATCTCTGCGGCAATGAACTGGCCCACGGTCAGTTGTTGCTCGACCATCAACAGGGTACCCACTACAAGCATGGCAGCCGTGATCACGGTTTTAAAAACGACCAGCACATTGAACTGGAACAAGAGCACCCTGAAGTGGTTATTGCGGGCATCAAGGTAATTGCTCACTTCATGATCCGCCTTTTTCAGATGAAGATCATTGTTGTTGGCGAGCTTGATCGATTTAATAACCCGTGCCATTTCTTCCAGCCAGGCAGCGACCTTGTATTTGTATTTGCTCTTATCGAGACTGGTTTGCAAACCCCTGCCGCCGGTATATTTCAGAATTAAAAAAAGGATACTAACCAGGATCACCCCAAACAGAATAAAGGCCGGGTGATAAAAGGAAAGCAGCATCAAGCCGAATAATATCTGTATCACCGCGGTGGGTATATCCAGCAGAATCTTGGACAAGCCTTTTTGGAGCACAGGGATATCAAAAAAGCGGTTTACCAGTTCTGGCAGGTAAACATTGTCATTCTTCTTCAGGTCAAGCCCGGGCAGGTGCTGGGCGAATGTCAACGAGTAACGAACAAATAATTTTTGCTGGATTTTTTCGATGATCTTCATCTGGTTGATCTGCATGATGCCGGCAATCAGCACACCCAGTACCACCAGGGTGATCAATACCACCAGCGATGCCCGCATGGATGCACCAAGCACATACCCGATAATGGCCTGTACTCCCACGGGCAGAGATAACTGGATTAAGCCGTTCAGGATCGCATAAAAGTAAACAGCAGTGATTTCGTTGCGTTCCAGTTTTAGCAGGTTCAGGATCCTGCTAACCGGACTTTTCGATTTCGTCATGTATATTTTTTTATCAATAGGAATAAATTGACCATGCAGAGCATGGGCAGAAAGGTAACCTGATCAGGGAAGATTTTACAGAAAATTAGGAGGCGGAGTGGGTTTTTCCAGGTATGGGGGGCAACCAATTTTTTCAACCGGATGAAGTGTTGAAAGGATACCTGTATGGTTTCCGGGATTCGGAGACCAGGACAATGCATAGTCCTTTTTATCCTTTTTTTCCAGTTCAGGTTTTACTTCCGTCTTTTCCTCATCCACCTGGAAAATGGCAAACCCCGGCTGAAACAGGGAATAAATAACCGGCCCCGCCTGTGCAAAGGCGAAAAAGATAAGCAGTAATAAGGCCGTTTTTCTCATTTCAGGTGCAAATTTATGTTCTAAAGTAACAATACAAAGCATTGATTGTTTGAAAATTGTAACTTTTTTTTGTTTTGATTTACAGGTCTTTAGATCGCGCTGGAAGTTCGTCATATTCCCCCCTGTATGCATACCACCCAAAAATAACCAGCCCGATCGCAATGGGGGTAAAAATGGCGATGATCATGATCCAGATCACCGGGTTATTGATGTCTTTTTTGCCGGCCGAATCAATATGACTGATGGCACCGCTAACCAGTTCGAAAATAACCAGCGGGGCGATCAGGAGAAAAAGCAGTCCGAAATATCGTTTAAAGGCATTCATAACTCAATATTTTCAGGTCAGTCATTGATGTTCCGGTCAATTTTATTCCGCAGGTACAGAGTTCCGATTATGAAACAGAGAAGCGCCACCCCGATCGGGTACCACAATCCAACAAGCGGATCTGCCGGGTAAGTGGTGGTGAGAAGCAGCCCGATAAATGGCACCAGTCCGCCGAAAATCCCGTTTCCGATATGATAGGGGAGGCTCATAGATGTGTATCGGATCCGCGTGGGAAACATTTCCACGAGGAAAGCCGCAATGGGTCCGTACACCATGGTCACAAAAATGATCATGATCCAGACCAGGAAGGTAAAATACCACATGAGTTTACCGGGTAACAATACCCCGCTGTATACCACGTTCCGGTCAGGTACCAAGTCAAAATCTCCGGAACCAGCCGGGTAGCCTGCATCCGGTCGGAGCACGTTCTGGTCAACCGGAACAAGGGTGTCGTTCCTTTTTTCCCGGAATCGAACCCCTTGATTGATCCAGCGTGTGTCGCGGTGTTTGACAATATAGAGCAGGTTCCCGTTTACATAAGCCGTATCTGCACGCAGACTTCTTTCCTCCGCCAGCGGTCCTCCGTTTTCTTTTTTAAGCCACTCTTTAACATCGGTCTCTTCCAGGAATTTTCCGAAAATCGGGCGGTAAAACAAAATCCCGCCAAGCAACCCGGCCATCATGATCCATTTCCGGCCGATCTTGTCACTCAGCCATCCGAACAAGATAAAAAACGGGGTGGCAAAGGCAATCGCCCAAAGCATAATGGTCCGGCTTTGGGTAAAATCCAGGTGACAGCGCGTTTCCAGGAAACTTTGTGCATAAAACTGGCCCGTATACCAGATCACTCCCTGCCCCATCACTGCCCCAAACAATGCCAGCAATACCATCTTGAAGTTGGCTTTATTGCGAAAGCTTTCCCGAAGCGGTTTTGCAGAAGTTTTTCCTTCAGCTTTGAGCTTGGAGAATAGCGGCGACTCCTTCATCCGGACCCGGATATAAACCGAAATTCCCACCAGCAATACCGATATCCAGAAAGGGATTCTCCAGCCACCCCATTCGGCATTGAAATAGGAATCAGACATATTGGATTTGACCAATAAAATCACCCCCAGGGCTATAAAAAGACCCAGGGTGGCAGTGGTTTGTATCCAGCTGGTATAAAACCCGCGTTTTTCTTTTGGGGCATGTTCCGCCACATAGGTTGCGGCCCCTCCGTATTCACCGCCGAGGGCAAGACCCTGAACAAGCCTCAATAACAGAACGATGACCGGCGCGGCGATGCCGATCGATTCATAACCCGGTACACAACCGATCAGGAAGGTGGATCCCCCCATCAGAACCAGTGTAAGCAGGAAGGTGTATTTTCTTCCGACCAGGTCGCCCAGCCGGCCAAATACAAGTGCACCAAACGGACGGACGATGAAACCTGCTGCGAAAATGGCAAGTGTGCTCAGGAGTGCGGCTGTGGGATTCTCCCGGGGGAAAAACTGGGTGGAGATCGTAGTGGAAAGCATCCCGAATATGTAAAAGTCATACCATTCGATCATTGTACCCACGGAAGCAGCGGCAATGATCTTACGGATATTGCTGGTTTTGTTCATGGAATTAAAGTACGAATTGATTTTTGTCCCGGGAATTAATTTTCCCTGCCTGCGGAACCCGGTCCCGGATGGTTCGTATCATCGGTTTTAGCTGATCGGGAAACAGGAAAATTGCACTGATGTAGTACATTTAAAGCAAATTACCGAGTATGAGTTATCCTTTTCAGATCCGGTCACATGATCAATACAACCGGGATTATAAACACAGCGTGGAGGATCCGGAATCATATTGGGCCGGAGTGGCCGAAAATTTCCTGTGGCGTAAGAAATGGGATAAAGTGCTGGAGTGGAATTTCCGGGAGCCAAAAGTTACCTGGTTCAACGGAGCAAAACTCAACATCACGGAAAACTGCATAGACCGTCATCTCCCGGACATGGGAGAAAAACCCGCTTTTATCTGGGAGCCCAACAATCCTGAAGACCGGGTGCGTACGGTCACTTACAACCGGCTTCACAAACGGGTTTGCCAGGTGGCACAAATGCTCCGGAACAACGGGGTTAAGAAAGGGGACCGGGTTTGTATTTACATGGGTATGGTGCCCGAGCTCGTGTACGCGATCCTGGGGTGCGCCCGCATAGGTGCCATCCACAGTGTGATCTTTGGCGGTTTCAGCGCACAGAGTATCGCCGACCGGCTCTATGATGCGAATGCGGAGTTTATCATCACCTGCGACGGGGCTTACCGGGGCGGGAAAGATATTCCCCTGAAGGCTGTGATCGATGATGCTTTGATCGGCAACCGGACGGTAAAGCGGGTGATCGTTTACACCCGTACACGGACGCCGGTATCCATGATCAAGGGTCGTGATGTATGGTGGGAAGACGAGATGGAAGTGGCCGAAGAACAGGTCGAGAAGAACGGGGTCGTAAGTTTTCCTGCTGAAGAAATGGATGCGGAAGATCCTCTGTTTATCCTGTATACATCCGGAAGCACAGGCAAACCCAAAGGAGTAGTACATACCTGCGCCGGTTATATGCTCTGGACGACCTACACATTTGTAAATGTATTTCAGTACAGGCCGGGGGATATTCATTTCTGCACGGCAGATATCGGCTGGATTACCGGGCACAGTTATATCGTGTATGGCCCGCTATGCGCCGGGGCAACTTCCCTGATGTTTGAAGGCATTCCCACCTGGCCGGATGCCGGGCGATTCTGGGATATCGTGGACCGGCACCAGGTGAATATCCTGTATACGGCCCCCACAGCGATCAGGAGCCTGATCGGATTCGGTACCGAACCCCTGAAGGGGAAGGATCTTTCCTCGCTGAGGATCCTTGGTACAGTGGGGGAGCCGATCAACGAAGAAGCCTGGCATTGGTATGATGAACATATCGGAAAAAATAAATGCCCGATCGTGGATACCTGGTGGCAAACGGAAACAGGCGGTTGCCTGATCTCAAACCTGGCCGGTGTAACCCCCTCCAAACCCAGTTGGGCCACCCTCCCCATGCCGGGGATTCAACCGGTGCTGGTGGATGAACAGGGTCAGGTTGTGGAGGGATCCGATGCCGCCGCAGATGCACTGAAAGGAATATCCTCCGGTAATGGTCTGAAAAGTTCGGGTAACCTGTGTATCAGGGCACCCTGGCCGGGTATCCTTCGCACCACCTGGGGCGATCATGAGCGGTGCCGGCTGAACTACTTCGCGACCTATGATAATTTATATTTTACCGGCGACGGGGCCTTGCGTGATGAACACGGTAACTATCGGATTACAGGACGTGTGGATGATGTGCTGAATGTAAGTGGTCACCGGATAGGCACTGCAGAAGTTGAAAATGCCATAAACATGCACGCTGGTGTGGTGGAAAGCGCGGTTGTGGGATACCCGCATGAAATCAAGGGTCAAGGCATCTATGCCTATGTAATCTACGGTGGTCACCACGGGGACGAAGATCTTCGCCGGCAGGATATCCTGCAAACGGTTTCCCGGATTATCGGCCCTATCGCCAAGCCGGATAAAATACAATTCGTCACCGGGCTTCCCAAAACAAGGAGCGGGAAGATCATGCGCCGCATCCTCAGAAAAATCGCAGAAGGAGAGACGTCCGGGCTTGGGGACACAACCACCCTGCTCGACCCGGCCATCGTGGATGAAATACGGGCCGGCCGGCTGGACTGATCCCGGGTTACACGCAATACCGTTTGCGTTTGGAATTTGAATACTTTGTATGGGTATCCGGAAAGCCGCCCTGCTTAATACGGTTGCCTATATTACCTAAGGGAAATTCCTGTCGATCTGATTTCAGGGTAGAAAACTTCATAATATTTCCAGTGATATGATGGCTAACATTTATTTTTGAAAGCCATGGTTGAAACCGGCAAGCTGCAGATGCAAAAAACAACTCTTTCAAAAAAAATACGTTCCGTACTCCGTTGGGCGGGCTGGGTTTTGCTCGTCCAGCTCATCCTGATCAATATCAGCGCCGCACTCTATGCCGATAAACTTACCCGGTACTATAATATTAATTCAAACAGCCCGGTTGAAGGCAGCGGGAATATATTTTCAAAATCCTGGAAATTATTTACGGGACCAAAGTATCCCAGGCCCCGGGTGACAAGTGTTCCAGTATTTCCATATGACACGGTCTCGTTTACCACCCGCAAAGGAATCCGGATTGACGCGTGGTATGCAGCCGCGGATTCTGCACCGAAAGGAACGGTGATCTTCTTTCATGGAATCCAGACCACCCGGACCAGCCTGCTTGATGAGGTAAACGAATTTCGATACATGGGGATGAATGTTCTGATGATCGATTTCCGGGGGCATGGAAACAGCGGAGGGCATACGACCACAATTGGCATGCGCGAATCAGAGGAAGTAAAACTGGCCTTTGATTATGTCCGGAATAAGGGGGAGCGGAACATCTTTCTCTACGGAATGTCGATGGGGGCGGTGTCCGTAACCAAGGCCCTGTTTGATTACGGTTTAGATCCCGCAGGGGTGATCCTCGACGCGCCATTTCTCTCCCTCCAGTCTTACTTGCGGGGCCGGGCCCGTGTGATCGGGTTTCCTGATCAACCCTTTGCTTTTATTACCTGTTTCTGGATCGGTGTTGAAAAGGGGTTCAATGGTTTCCGGCACAAGACGACCCGGTATGCCGGGGATATCCGTTGCCCGGTACTTGTACAGTGGGGTTCGCTCGATAATTATGTGCTCGAAGAGGAGATCCGGGCCGTTTATGATGCCATTCCCTCCCCCGATAAGAAACTGGTGGAATACAACGGAGCCGATCATGAATCGTTCCTTCGGTATGATACGGAAAAATGGAGAAGAGAAACGGAGGCATTTCTCCGCTCGTATACCCGTTAATTTTCCTCGTTATTTTTTGATGCTGACCTGTGTGCCCACCCCGGTATAGCCGTATAACTCAATTACGTGTTCGTTTTTCATTGAGATACAACCCAGGGTCCAGTTCTTAAACCGGTCCACGACAAAGTCCTCATGCGGCCAGGTACCATGGATTCCGATCCCGCCTCCTATACTGGCATTGGCCGGGATCTCTCCCTTTTCCTTTCGTTTGTTGAATTTTTCAATGCTCTCGCGGGTCGGGTAATCCAGGGTCAGGAAACGACACCATTTGTTATGAACCCGCTTGGCGATGATGCGGAAAGAACCCTCCGGGGTGTTTTTGTCTCCCTCGTATTTTTTGTCGGATAACGTATTGTTTCCAAAGACCACCGGGTAGGTGGCATACCAGCCTTTTTCGTCATATACACTCAGTTCGTAATCCGATTTGTCGATCACGATCTGAATAACACCCACCGGCCCGCCTGCCGCAGTATTGCGTTTTTGAACGGACGTGTTCCCGGCATGGTTAAATACGGCAGTCACCAACAGGCTGCTCCCCAAAAAAAAGGAAGTAAGGATCATCGAGTTTTTCATGCGCACATCGTTTTCAATAAGGACAGATTAAGACCGATCACAACCGGTGCATCACTTGCAGGTGGGAAGCTTTCATGCCGACTTGGCTGTAATCAGTAACCGTCCACACTTCAAACGAAGTGCCACGAAATTTTATTTTTAGCTGTGGATATGTTTTAACGGGACATTTAGAAAAGATACGGGGTGCTATTACGGGAAAAAAAACGGCCCCGGAAAATCCGGGGCCTCAGCTTTTTTTTGGAGCCTTGTTACCAGTTACTGAACCGGAAACCGAAATTGTACGGCGTAATATCAAGACCTCTCTCAAACATACTTTTGAATGCATATGATCCGTAGAAACGGACCGGCCCCAGTGAAAGTTCGGCGATATAGGACAGCTTCCATCTTTCCAGGTCAAAATCGTCCTTGGCTTTCTTTTTCCCTTCGTCCGAAGTGATGGTTTTGTTACGGGCACTGTACAGGTAACCCAGGCTGACCCCGGCACTGAATCCGAAGCTTCGCCGGCGTTTCGGGGTAAAATCAAAGTTGAGCATTATCGGAACAGTCAGATAATCTGCTGCCAGTTTATTCTTTTTATAAGTCCGGCCAGGGGTTCCGTCGAGCGATACCACAGGGGCATTGGGAACGGCAGGCGGGTCAGAATCAAAACGGATCGGCCGTTCAAAATGATAGTTGTTGAGTTCGAGCCCCAGTCCGTATTTCAGGTTCAGCACATGAGATGCGACGTTCAGCTTCTGCATGAAGATCCACACATTCACGTTCTTGGATTTCCCGTTTTTGGTATCAAACCAGGTTTCGTTGCTGCCCGGGGCATAAGACTGGGCGGCTGCAGTTCCATAGTTTGTATTATCATTCAGTGCGGAAAACCCGAAGTCGAATATCCACCAGTTGGTTGATAAGTTTTGCGGTTTTTCAACCCGTTTACGGCTGCGCATGCGGTACTCCCGGTCGTGGAGGATCTGGCGGTCCCGCGTACCGGCTTTACGAACAATCACGATGCCTCCGATGCGGATGGTGTCGTTTTGAGGGGTCGCTGTCCGGCCAGTGGTATCGGTTTGAGCCAGGCCGGTAAAGAATGAACCAAGTGCGACACATAGGGTAATTAACCTTTTCATTTTTTTGTTTTTTTCTTTCAGAAGGATTCGGGTCGGCAAAAATAGTTCATCGCCGGGTTAGTTGGCGATTGCCCACCTCTTCTAATCCTCCTGGGAATTGTTTTTGAATTTTATTTTAACCGGATGGCCAGCCCGCCCACCAGTAGTCTTTCCTCGTCATCGGTCGGATCGATGCGTGTCCGCTTTTCAAAAGTCCGGGCGATCTTCCGGAAGATGCCCCGGTTTTTGTTTTTCCGGTTATCGGGCTGATCCAACAGGCCGTCTGCATTATCCTGGTAAGACGCCTGTACAATATTCAACGGCTGAATGCTCGAAGATGTTACATCTGCAGGCGTGGTGGTTGATTTGATATCGCTCTTTCCGGGTATCGGTGTATACGCCACCGATTCTTCGGGACGGGAGGTTACTACATGAGGATTGTTGACCGGCTCCGGCAGGTTGTTGCTGGCTCGGGTTGTTTTGATGTCTGCAATAACTGGTTCTTCGGTACGGTTTTTTTCAGCTTTCGGGATGCGGTTTTCAGATCCGGCCGGGGACACCGGGCGGTTAACTGAAGCCAGCGATGGCTTACGGGTTTCTTTGCCGGCGATGGTATTTATTTCCGGAGTTTGATCAGCATATGGGTTTTGTACCTGGGTTTGGGGCTGTTTGGTTAACAGTTCCGTATTCTTTTCCTCCCGGGGTTGTTCGGGACTGTTTTTGTCAGCCGGGGCAATCTCTCTGGCGGGATTGGTCTTTGCCACTTCTTCCCCGCTACCAGGTTTCCTGTTCAGGATGAATACGGCGGAAAGACCGGCAGTCAGCAAGAGGATGGCCGCAGCGGCTCTCCACCAACGTACAGGAAACATCGGTCTTACTTTCTCTTCTTTTCTGTATAAAGTATTTTTGAATTTGAATTTGACAGGTTCAGGAGTCAGTTTTACCTTTTGCAACCGGTTCAGCTCGGTTTGGGCTTCAGGGTACCCGGCCACAAATTTCTCAACGCGGGCCCGAAGTTCCGTATCCAGCTCCCCGTCTATATACAGGGTCAGCCATTCCGGGTAATTGGAAGAAGTGATCACCTGGAGGCCCTCATCCATCATCAGGTCTTCCTTAAGGGGGAATACCACGGATTCATCCGGAGTTAGTTTATACTGCAACAGCGAATCCAGTTCTTCTTTGAGATCAGGGTGCTGCTGTACAAAAACCTCCACCATCCGGCGTTCTTCCGGCCGCAGCTCATTATCCAGGTAGAGGATAAAGAATTCTTCGTAGTTATGGCGGTTAATTGACATGTTTTTTTCAGTTGCCGGACTAAATGACATTTTCCATTTTCACCAGGTACTCTTTCATCTGTACCCTGGCCCGGTGCAGGTATACCTTTACCTGGCTTTCATTCAGGTTCATGATCGTGCCGATCTCGGCATAACTGTACCCTTCATAATCTTTCAGAAGCACCAGCGAACGCTGCGTTTCACTCAGCCTGCTCAGGGCCTCATCCAGGACCTTTTTGAGATTGTTGACCGGCCGGTTTTCGATCTTCGATTCATCACTGAAATCCTCCCGCAGCTGTATACGTTTGACTTTCCGGATATGATCGATCATTTGATGATAGGCAACCGTAAACAGGTATGACTTGCTTTTTTGCGAATCCACGGTATCCCGGTTGCGCCACATCTTCTCAAATGCCGTTTGTACCACATCCCGGGCATCCTCTTCATGGCGGAGGTTCTTCAGGATGAAGCGATAAACGTTGTCGGCGTGAGCCGTAACACACTCGTTATATTCCCTTTCAGTCATAAACAGCCGGAAAGACAGTCAAAAATAGGTATTATAAATGCCTGTCTATTCGTGAAACGTGGTAACAGGCGAATTAGTTACAGGGGGAGGAAAAAAATAAAAGCGGTTACAAAAAATTGTAAATCAATGTTATAATGCAGAAATACTGATAAACTGGCTAGACATGCTTTCCATGATTAAATCGCCATTTCCTGTTTTTTTATCAACCGGGTGGCAGTCATTCATACCCTTTTTCATGTTCTTCTTGCAACAAGTAGGAGCATCCTCAACTTTACCATTTGAAGCTGAGGAAGTTAGCACAAAAAGTCCGGTCGCCACTATGAGGGCTGCCAAGGCTAAATATGTCCAATATATCTTCTTCATGGTTGTGGTTTAAAGGTTTGACGAAGCCATTTTGAAATTTGTTACAGTAAACTTAAAGAATCCGGTTGCCGGAGACAACCAGATAGCGATAAACTGCCGAACCCGGTTCATGGAGTGTATAAATCCTCCGTTCAACTGTTCCCCAACCAGCCGTGGCAAGGCGCCAAGTTTCTATATTTGCCGCAAACAAAATCATATGAACGAAAAACTGGTGCAACGGGTTGCCGCCGAATTGGAAGACATTAAAACTTCGGGTTTATACAAGACGGAACGGGTGATCAGCAGCCCCCAGGGTGCTGAAATTATAGTGAACGGAAAAACGGTTCTTAACTTTTGCGCCAACAACTACCTGGGATTGTCAAGTCACCCGAAAGTGATCCAGGCGGCACATGAAGCGATCGATAAAAGAGGTTATGGCATGAGCAGTGTTCGTTTTATATGCGGTACCCAGGATATTCACAAGGAACTGGAGGCAAAAATCTCCGCCTTCCTCGGAACCGAAGACACTATATTATATGCAGCCGCCTTTGATGCAAACGGAGGAGTGTTTGAGCCCCTGTTCAACGAGCAGGATGCCATCATTTCAGATGCGCTGAATCATGCCAGTATCATCGACGGGGTACGTTTGTGCAAGGCCCAGCGTTTTCGTTATGAACACAACGATATGAATGACCTGGAATCGAAACTCCGCGAGGCCGCTGGTGCCCGGAGCCGGATCATCGTGACGGACGGTTCTTTCAGCATGGACGGGACCATCGCGCAACTCGATCGTATCGTGGAACTGGCAGAACAATACGATGCCTGTGTTATGATTGACGAATGTCACTCCTCGGGGTTCCTTGGGAAGACCGGGCGAGGCACCCATGAATACCGCGGGGTGATGGGAAAGATTGATATCATCACCGGTACCCTGGGCAAGGCATTAGGTGGGGCATCCGGCGGTTTTACATCCGGCAGGAAGGAGATCATCGACATGCTTCGCCAAAAATCACGGCCTTACCTTTTTAGCAATACGCTGGCTCCTTCCATCGTGGGGGCTTCCATCGCCGTCCTTGATATGCTTACCGAAACCACCACGCTTCGCGACCTGCTGGAAAGTAACACCAAATATTTCCGGCAGAAAATGACCGAGGCCGGATTTGATATCTAGCCCGGAGATCACCCGATCGTCCCGATCATGCTTTACGATGCGGTTTTGGCCCAGACCATGGCATCCAAACTTTTGGAGGAGGGCATCTATGTAATCGGATTCTTCTTCCCCGTAGTTCCTAAAGGTCAGGCCCGGATTCGCGTGCAACTGAGTGCGGCGCATACGACAGCTCACCTCGATAAGGCCATTGCAGCCTTTACCAAGATCGGGCAAGAACTCGGGGTGTTAAAATGAAAGCCCCCGGGCTAGAAAACAGCCCTGCCTTGTTTTGTTAAAATAAATGCAAAGACAGTAGGGATTTTACGATGCAATCAGTCATTTCGGGCGATTTTGGGTCATGAATCAAAAAAAATCGCCCAAAAGCTATGATAAGCAGTTTGGGGATATTATTTTCGTTTTCTCCTACGATGGTATAAATCTACTCCAACAAATCCTCTGGAATTTCCTTAATTAATTTGTTGACCTGTACACCGGCGCATTAGCGAAGGTCGTACCCAACTTTTTTAAAAAAAGTATGAAAAAGTTTTTATTAAGCCTGGCGCTTATCGCCACTGTCACGTTTGTATTCAGCTCTTGTTCGGCTACCAAAAGGGATTGCCAGGGTGTGAAACATTACAAACAAAAGGGAGGATTTTACCTTTGAGCAAAAAAGTTTCTGAAGATAAAAGTCCCGGTCTGGTACCGGGACTTTTATTTTTGGGGAAACCAAAACATGAAAAAACATAGATTTCTCATCATCCTTTTATTTATAACCGGGTCGCTGGCCGCCCAGGGACCGGATTTTCCTGCCGGGTGGACGGGGCACTGGAAAGGAGAACTGCAATGGTTCAGGGCGGGTAAAACAGAACCCGTAAAAGTGAATATGGAGCTTGACATTCGGCCCCGAGACAGCAGCGGGCACTATACCTGGAGGATCGTTTACGGGTCGCCGTCCGAAGACAACCGTCCTTATCTGCTGAAGCCTAAGGATACAGTGGCAGGGCACTGGGTGATCGATGAACAAAACGGGATCGTACTGGACCAGTATTATATTGGCGAAACTTTCCTGGGTTCATTCACGGTAAATGAAAACACCATCCTCAGCAGCATGCGGAAAGAAGGAGACCGGTTGTACGTTGAATTCATCAGCACCGGTGCGCGGTCACCCGGTGTGACCGGACTGGATACGGAAGAAAGTCCCCGGGTCCTGACCTACCGGGTCGGGAGTTACCAGAAAGCGGTTTTGTACCGGATCAAATAAGCCTGATGTACCTTTGCGAAAAATTAATCGGATGATGAAGACTATTCCAGGTGCGGTGCTTGTTTTGGTGTGGCTGGTACAGGCCTGTTCGCCCAACAATGTCAAGCAGGATAAATCCCTGAAGAAATATTTCGATGAAAATAAAGTCGAGGGTTGTTTCGCCCTGATGAACAATGCCACAGGTAAGTTCACGGTATATAATCTCAGCCGCTACCGCGACAGCAGTTATCTCCCCGCGTCCACGTTCAAAATCGTAAACTCCCTGATCGGGCTTCAGACCGGAAAGATTGTTAACGACAGCATGGTGATCAAGTGGGACGGGGTAACAAGAAGGATCGCGGATTGGAATAAGGACCTCACGATGTACGAGGCTTTCCGCGTATCATCAGTCCCCTATTACCAGGAAGTCGCCCGCCGGATCGGAAAAGACACCATGGAACTATGGCTCGACAGCTTAAAATACGGGGCCCGTGAAGCTACCCAGAAAGTGGTTATACGGACCGCGGTCGACAGTTTCTGGCTGGATAATTCAATAAAGATCACACCCGATCAGCAACTCGGCGTGGTCAAAAAGCTTTACTTTGACCAGCTCCCTTTTTTCAAGAGTTACCAGGAGATGGTTAAAAGGGCCATGCTCCGGGAGAATAATGCCAATTACCGAATGGGGTATAAGACCGGCTGGGGATTTACAGAGCAAAACCATGCACTGGGTTGGGTCACCGGCTGGATAGAGGAAAATAACCACCCGTACTTTTTTGTATTGAATATTGAGTCGTCCGACCCGAATTTTGACATGCAGCCCGTACGGATCCGCCTGCTGAATGATATTTTGAAGAAACTGGGCTTTTTCGAAGGGAAAATGTAGGTTTTAGCGGGGTCTGAGGCTGTGTTTGGTTCAGAAATTGCTGGTAGGGTCTGTATCCTCATCCGCTAAAAAACCCATATTAGTCACACCTTTGAATTTTCGGTTTCAATACGGTTCCCTGTCATGGCTCTGGCTGCTACCGGTGATCGCCCTTGCATTGTTTACCGCTCATCTCATTTGGAAAAAAAGGGTGGTCCGGCGAATAGGCGAGGAATCCTGGGTCGGTCTGCTTACCCGGAATCATTCCTCGAGTCTTTTTTTTCTCAAATTCATTTTGCTTTTTTTTGCCCTTGCCGCAGGGATTTTGTCTGCGATGAATCCCATGGTTCCCGGGAGTGACAACAAGGTTCAAAGAAAGGGAATTGATATCGCGATCGCCCTTGATGTCAGCCGGAGTATGCTGGCCACCGACCAGGCTCCCAACCGCCTGGAACGTGCCAAACAGTTTGTCGGTAAACTAATGGATGAACTTCCCGATGACCGGCTGGCCCTGGTTCTTTTTGCAGGGAAAGCATATATGCAAATGCCGCTAACCACGGATCACGGGGCATCCCGCCTTTTTGTTTCCTCCGCCGGTCCGGATGCGGTGCCGCAGCAGGGTACCGTGCTCAGCGAGGCACTCGAGATGAGCGCCCGTGTGTTCAACAGCGCTGAAAAAAGATTCAAGACAGTTATTCTCATTTCTGACGGGGAAGACCACGATGCCGATGCCGTTCGCACGGCCGGAGAACTTGCGGAACAGGGAGTCATGATCATTGCTGTCGGGGTCGGGTCTCCGGATGGATCCGTTATCAGGGATCCCCTCACGGGAACAAATAAAACTGATGCTTCAGGAAATACCGTGATCTCCAGGCTCAATGAAGATATACTCCGTTCGGTGGCAGAAAAGACCAACGGAATCTACCTGAATCTTAAGGGAAGCGATGAAGCCGTTTCGCAGGTTAAAAAGCAATTGTCGCAGATCGAGAAAAAATCATTCGGGGACATATCGCTCATGAATTTCCGCACCTTTTATATGTGGTTGGCCACGCTCATGCTTGGACTCCTGATCGCGGAATTTTTTATACCGGAAAGAAGGAGGTTGGCCGCATGAAGAGCGGGCTGATCATACTAATCTTGTTCCTGGCCCCGGAGGCGTTTGCCCAGCCGGCTCATCCGGACCGATGGATCCGGGAGGGTAATGAGCTATACCATAAGCAGGAATTTGGGAAAGCGCTGGAATCATACAACAAGGTTCCGGGTACTGTCCCGGAAAGCCAGACCGCCCGTTTTAATTCTGCAATCGTGTTGTACAAACAGGACCGCAAAGTGGATGCTGTCCAGTTGCTGACCGCGCTGGCCCGGGAGGCGGATGGTCGGGACCTGAAAGCCCGTTCGTATTATAACAAGGGAGTAATCCTGGGGCAACAGAAAAACCTCGAGGAAAGTATCGAGGCCTATAAGAATGCCTTGCGAAATAACCCTGATGACCGCGAGGCACGGGAGAACCTGCAAAAATCCCTTCTTGAACTCCGGAAAAAACCACCTCCACCGAAAAAAGAGGAGAAAAAAGAACCACCTAAAAAGGACCTTCAGGAAAAGCCGCAGAAACAACCTCAATCCCGGATGAGTCCCAAAGAGGCGGAACAACGGCTCAAACTGCTCCAGCAAAAGGAAAAGGAAGTTCAGCAGCGCATCCAGCAATCCAGGAGCAAAACTGGTGGCGGATTGCCCAAAGATTGGTAAACCAAGCTGCATCATCTTTGTTAGTTTTGCAGCTATGCAATTCTATTGCGAATCTCTTACGGAATACAAACGCCTGCGAACCCGCGAGGTCCGGATCGGGGACTTGTTGCTGGGAAATTTACACCCGGTGCGGATACAGACCATGACCACCACCGACACGATGGATACCGGGGCCACGATCGAACAAAGTATCCGTTGTATAGAAGCGGGCGCCGAGCTGGTACGAATCACGGCGCCTTCCCGGAAAGAGGCTGAAAACCTGTTACATATTAAAAACGGGCTTCACCAGCGAGGTTATCATACTCCGCTGGTGGCTGATATCCATTTCACCCCTAACGCGGCGGAGATCGCTGCAAGGATCGTGGAGAAAGTGCGGGTGAACCCCGGCAATTATGTGGACAAGAAAAAGTTTGAACAGATCGAATATACCGATGCGGAATATGCCGAAGAGATCGACCGCATCCGGGAGCGGTTTACTCCCCTGGTCAGGATCTGCCGGGAATACGGTACGGCGATGCGAATCGGTACCAACCACGGGTCGCTGAGCGACCGGATCATGAGCCGTTACGGGGATACCCCGATGGGCATGGTGGAAAGCGCAATGGAATTCCTCCGGATTGCCCGTGCGGAAAGCTACCATAACATAGTGCTCAGCATGAAGAGCAGCAATCCCCAGGTAATGGTGCAGGCATACCGGTTGCTGATCCGGACCATGCACGAAGAGTTTGCGGAAATTTACCCTTTGCACCTGGGCGTTACGGAGGCGGGCGACGGGGAAGACGGACGAATTAAATCCGCTATCGGAATCGGAAGCCTGCTCGAGGACGGGATCGGGGATACGATCCGGGTTTCGCTTACCGAGGATCCTGAGTTCGAGATACCGGTTTGCAGGGATCTTGTAAAACGATATGCCACCGGGGTCGAAAAGACCGAACGACCTGCAATTCCGCAGGTTTCCACCGGGACAATTCCTTATTCACCGTTTGAATACCGGCGCAGAACCGGATTTGCTGTCGGGAATATCGGGGGCGGACAGGTGCCCGTGGTGGTGGCGGACCTGAGCCGGATGGAAAAAATAACAGCATCCGATCTGCAGAGCATCGGGTACGGTTATGATCCCGTGACTGATAAATGGGCCATCGGGGATGCGGCAGCCGACTATATTTTCACCGGCAACCAATTGTTGGATTTTCCACTTCCGGGGACCCTGAAAGTGATCGTTTACCCGGATTCCTGGGAGCAGGCAGCCGATAAGCAGGTTTATTTCCCCATTTTCAGTGACAAAGGGTTTACGGAAGCCGGCGCCAGGAGTGAGAAACTGAATTTTGTGATGGTTGACTGCTACAGCGACAGCACCCCCGTAAATGATACAACATTTCTTGATCAGCTGGCCGGGGATCCCACGGTTGTTATTTGCCTGAGCTCAAAGAATAATAACGCCATGCAATCCGTGCGACGGATGTTTGTCGAGATCATGAGCCGGGAAATCCGTAACCCGGTCGTACTGATTACCGACAGCGGCTGGCAAACTCCCGATGAACACCTGATACATTTTGCCACCGAAACAGGGTCCCTGCTGCTGGAGGGCATGGGCGATGGACTTTGCCTGGGGTATAAGTCGGGCTCAACCGTGGAAAGCGTAAAGACTTCCGGTCGAACCTATCTTCCGGTCAAGGATATTTACCAGTTTACCAATAACACAGCTTTCAGCATATTGCAGGCTTCCCGTACACGGATTTCAAAAACGGAATACATCAGCTGTCCGAGTTGTGGCCGCACCTTGTTTGACCTCCAGGAAACGACAGCAAAGATCCGGGCGGTAACCCATCACTTAAAGGGGGTAAAGATCGCGATCATGGGCTGTATCGTAAACGGCCCCGGCGAAATGGCGGATGCGGATTTCGGATACGTGGGCAGCGGACCCGGGAAAATCACTCTTTACAAGGGCCGTGAGATCATGAAGCGAAATGTCGCCAGCGATGTGGCAGTGGAAGAACTGATCAGCCTGCTGAAGGAAAACGGGGCCTGGGTCAATCCTTAATCAACATGCATGAAAAAGCAAGGGCTCATCATTCTCTACTTTTTGTTGCTGCTAACAGATATCCTGGCACTGGAGACCCATAACCGGATCCTTGAATCCATCGCGAAACCTTTGCTTATGCCGGTACTGGCGATTTATTTTTTGTCCTGTACGGGGGGAAATAACAGGTTTTTGTCTCGCTGGATCCTCGCCGCCCTTGTGTTTTCCCTGGCCGGTGATGTGTTTCTGCTTTCCCAGGACAGGGTATCGGTCTTTTTCCTGTATGGGCTTGCATCCTTCCTGCTGGCACATATTTTCTATATCCTTTTTTTTCAACAGCTCCGCATTCAGGAGGCAACCGGGCTGAGAACCGTATTGCTGGTACCGGTTGTTATTTATTATGCCGGGCTGATTGCCTGGCTTACCCCATATCTTGGAACACTTAAAATTCCGGTATGGGTATATGGCCTGGTCATTAGTACGATGCTGATGCTTGCACTCCACATGCCCCGGACCCGTTTTCGGAGGGCTGGTCTTTGGATGATGGCCGGGGCCCTCTTATTCGTGGTATCTGATTCGATCCTGGCGGTCAATAAATTTTACAGACCCTTTGACCGGGCGGGGTTGGTGATCATGCTGACCTATGGCCTGGCTCAGTATGGGATCGTGAAAGGGGCGGCGGATTATATCCGTGCTGGCCGTTCAACTTAAAAAATGCTCATGCAAAAAACCGATTTTTTGATCATTGGGTCGGGGATCGCGGGTCTCACCTATGCCCTGAAAGTGGCGGACCGGTTTCCGGATAAGAAAGTACTGGTCATGACCAAGGCCGCCGCCGATGAAACCAATACCAAGTATGCCCAGGGAGGGATTGCCGTGGTAAATGACCTGGAAAATGACAGTTATGAAAAACATATTGAGGATACACTGATCGCCGGGGACGGACTCTGCAATGAGCAGGTTGTCGAGATCGTGGTGAAGGAAGGAACGGAAAGGGTCCGGGATATTATTAACTGGGGGGCCCGGTTTGACCGCGAAGATGACGGAGAATACAAAAGAGGCCGGGAAGGAGGTCATTCTGAATCCCGGATTCTTCATCACAAAGATGTAACCGGAATGGAAATGGAAAGGGCATTGCTGGATGCCGTATCCAAACAGAAGAATATTGAATTTGTAAAGCATTGTTTTGTGGTGGATATTATTACGCAGCACCACCTTGGATACCTGGTCACCAAAGCAACACCGGATGTTGAATGTTACGGGGTTTATGTACTGAACCAGCAATCCAACCGGATTGAAAAGATACTTTCCAAAATTACATTGCTGGCTACGGGAGGGAACGGCCAGGTATACCGCTCTACCACCAATCCCTCCATTGCCACTGGAGACGGGGTATCCATGGTGTACCGGGCAAAGGGTAGGATCGAGAATATGGAATTCATCCAGTTTCATCCCACCGCATTATACGAGCCCGGGGTCCGGGGCCAGGCATTCCTGATCACGGAAGCCGTTCGGGGCGACGGGGGGATATTGAGGAATAAGTATGACGAGGCGTTCATGGAAAGATATGATGAACGCCGCGACCTGGCACCCCGCGATATTGTGGCCAGGGCAATCGACAGCGAGATGAAGCGGACGGGTACGGAACATGTTTGGTTGGATTGCCGGCATTTTGATCTCGGGAAATTCACGGAGCATTTTCCGAATATTTACCAGAAATGTCTTTCGATCGGGATCGATATCACCCGGCATATGATCCCGGTCTCCCCGGCCGCGCATTACAGCTGCGGGGGGATCAAAACAGACGAATGGGGCAGGAGCTCGATCCGGAATCTTTATGCCTGCGGGGAATGCGCATCTACCGGGTTGCACGGGGCCAACAGGCTGGCAAGCAATTCCCTGCTCGAAGCGATGGTATTCGCACATCGCTGCTTTCTCGACAGCGCGGAACGTGTGGATTCGGTTTCCTTCCGGGATGACCTGCCCGACTGGAATGCGGAAGGGACCACGGAACCGCGTGAGATGATCCTGATCACACAAAGTCTCAAGGAACTTCAGCAGGTGATGAGTGATTATGTGGGTATTGTACGAAACGATGTCCGTTTACAGCGTGCGTTGCGACGGCTGGACCTGCTTTGGGAAGAGACCGAGCAGTTGTACCAGGGTACCTTCCTGTCCCCGCAACTGCTGGAATTGAGAAACATGATCACCGTTGGTTATCTGATCGTAAAAGGGGCGTCCTTCAGGAAGGAAAGCCGCGGGCTGCATTTCAATACGGATTATCCGCAGAAAAGTCATTTGGTACAGAACATCGTACTCTAAGTTTTTATCTTTACCGCTTATGTACTATGTTGTTTACGGAATCTTGTGGCTGTTTTCCCTGCTTCCGTTACGTATCTTATACGTTTTCTCGGATGCTTTTTACGGCATTGTTTTTTATATCCTGAAATACCGGCGCGACGTGGTGATGCAAAACCTGCTTCTAGCTTTCCCAGAAAAAACTGATGCGGAGAGACGGCGGATCGCCAAACAATTCTACCGGAACTTCATCGACACGTTCATCGAATCCCTTAAGCTCATAACCATGAGCAAGAAGCAGATCATGAAAAGAAGCACCTGCGATGTGGGGCGTGTCAACGAACTTATCGCAGCGGGTAAGAATATTCATCTCATGGCAGGTCACCAGTTCAACTGGGAATTCGGTAACCTGGTGCTTTCCCTGAACCTTAAAATCCCCTTTGTCGGCATTTACATGCCGATAAGCAATCAGTCGCTGGACAGGATCTTTTATAATATCAGGAAACGTTACGGCACCATTCTTATCTCGGCCCCTGATTTTAAAAGCAAGATGCACCAGGTCTTTTCCCGGCAATACCTCCTTGGATTGGCGGCCGATCAGAACCCGGGTCATCCTGCCAATGCCTACTGGATGCATTTCTTTGGCAAGCCTGCGCCATTTTTAACAGGTCCGGCCAAAGGGGCTGTAAAAAACAATACGGCAGTAATGTTGGTTGGTTTTGAAAAAGTAAAGAGAGGGTATTACCATTTTTCGATGCAGGAACTTGCAGAGGACGGATCGCAGCACAGCCCGGAAGAACTTACGCGTTTATATAAAAATGCACTGGAAAAAATTATCCGGAAAGACCCAGCCAATTATCTCTGGAGTCACCGCAGGTGGAAATACGAATGGAAGCCGGAATACGGAAAGATCATTGGGTAGAAAGGTTTCCAACCCTTAAGGGCTGGAAACCTTTCAGCGTGGAAGACTCCTCTATTTCTTGTCCCTTTTCTTCCATTTTTTTATTTGTAAGTAGTCCAGGAAGTAGATCACTTTCAGGGATAGGTTGTTGTTGTCATCCGCTTCAATGGTTCGGTTTAAATTTTTGAAATATCCATGGTCCACCTGCCGGTTGAAATCATACGCCGCGTTTTTCCAGACCAGGTTGATGAAACTGCCGGGCGCATATTGCCAGGTAAACACGGCATCCACATTAAAGGCATTGTAGTTCTGATTCACATTTTGATTGAAATCCGGATTTTTCTGAAGACCTCCCGCCTGCTCTAATGAGTAAAACTCCTTGTAATGCACTTTGCTCCAATAGTGACGGATCCGGGTGTTGATATTCATCTTGTCGTTGAAGCTGTACTTTAAGTTCAGGATATTTTCCACGCTCTCCACATCCCGGCGTCCGAATATCACATCATTTCCCTGGATAGCGGCAAACCCGACATTATCCCGCTGGGGTTCCCAGTTGAGCCGGTGACCGATGGAAATCTTATCATTGAATCGATATCGATTGTTAAAGTTGAAGCTGTAACGGGTGCTGCCAAAGAGGTTTCTTTTTACATACATCAATTCTGTATTCAGCACATATTTCTTTGAATTGTTGGTTGAGAACCAGCCACTGAAATAATAATTGGACCAGCCACGAAACACCCGTCCAGCCATCCGGGGTTCATAAAAATTGTTATTCCTGGGTTCGTACCCGGTCATCAATCCCACATACCACAGGTTTTTCATCTGGCCGTTGATATTTGCATTGAAGTTGGCGGACTGGAAGGTTCCGGGATCGAGCCTGCGTGAATAATAGGTATTGAAGTTCAAATACAGGTTATTGTAAAAGCTCCGGGGTTTGATCCACCGGTATCCGATCCATAGAGAATGATCGAGGTAATTGGTAAAAGTGAAATACCCGAGGTCATTGCTGTTGAATTTCCGGTTTGTCAGTTCCTGGCCGATATTGAAGTTAAAACGGCCACTGGTCTTGCTGAAGCTGAGATTATGGCTGTACCCGCTTTGTGTCTTGCCATCGGGCAGGTATCCGATCAAGCGGCTGTTCGCCACTTTGCCGCTTACATTCCACATATTCTTTTTATCGTTCAGGCTGAAAAGGGCGGCCGTGACATTGGCATCGTAATCACTGCCGCTCCGCCATACGTTTGTGTTTACCAGCGATACGCTGGAATTATTCTTCAGGGTCTGGTCCAGAACGATCACACTGTAATTGGTCAGGGGGTCGATCAGTACCTCACGATTTCCCTTGGTGGTCGAGTCTTCAAGCAGGGCATAGCGGTTATTGGTAATGGCATTCAGCACTCCGATTCCCAGTCCCTTTTGCGTACGCCCTGAGATCTTGGTGGCATTGATCAGTTTGGACTCGGATGGGGTGCGTACTGATATTTCGTTGGATGCCGCATATTCTCCGGGGGAATGCAACAGCACCGGATCGATCCCGATCCTTCGGGCGTAAAAGAGGTTTCCTTTGCTGAACAATTCGGTTCCTTCCGTAAAGAAAGGCCTGTTCTCTGTGTATTTCACTTCAAAGGGTGTCAGGTTCAGCACGCGGTTATCGCTGGGTACCTGTCCAAAATCGGGAATAAGGGTGGCATCCAGTGTAAAGGCCTGGTTGATTCCGTATTTAACATCCATCCCTCCGTTTACGGAAGAGGTTACATTCTTTTCACCAGGTTTGTTGACAGGGTAGTGATTGATATAAGTTGACAGGTAGGGCGAAAACTGAAGCCGGATGGGGGGCTTGATATTCGATATGCCCGCCCATACTCCTTCCTGGGTCAGGAACCCGTTTTTATTGGGGTCAATGGGGTTCCAGGTATATTGTTGCTCGGTTTTCCGGCGACGCCGGGTAATATTCAGTCCCCAGTTCTGCACCTCGTCTTTACCGAACCGAATCGCAGAGTAGGGAATAAACATTTCAAAACTCCAGCCGTCGTTATGGATGACAGCCTTGCTTTCCCATACCGCGTTCCAGGAAAAGTCCTCATCATTGCCGTTCGGGTTGGGCGACATCTTCGCGTCCCATTGTTCACCCAGCGGGGTAACAAAGTATTCAAAACCGTTGAGCTTGTCGTAATAGGAATCGAAAATGATTCCGACATAGTCATTGGTTCCGAATCCGTCCCGGCCGGCCAGTTCGGTCGCGATGCTGTCCCGTGTACGTTCATGGCAATATCCCCCGAAGTAGATTCCTTCATCATTATACATGAGATATGTGACGGTCCGGTTCTCCGGCAACTCCGGGGCTCCCACAACAGGTCTGAATGCCACCAGGTCACTCATCACGGCGGCATCTTTCCAGGCCTCTTCATCAAGCAGGCCGTCGATCTTTACCGGCTTCACGGTACGTTTGGCAGGTAATTGTTTGGGGGCGGGGTTCTGGGCAGGCAATAGTTGTCCGCATAGCAGGATTGACCCTGCCAGCAGGAAGGTTTTGATTTTCATGGCTATACTTTCAATGGTTAAGACGAACCAAACAGCAACTGTGTTACAGGAAAAAACACAACTACTAATTTCTTCGTATATCAAATGTAATGTTCAAAAAAACCGGAATCATTCCATTTATCTGAGAGGTTGCATTTTCCTGACGAGTGGTTAAAAAAAGGGGGTGTTAACTTTTTATTGGGAATTCATATTCCGGGAAAGTTCACAGATTCATCAAATGATATTTATTATTTTCGGCAACTAATATACCTTCACGTAAACGCTTATTTATGTCAAGCCCTGCTCCCGCCATCTTCTGGCCGCATAGCGAACACTGGTCTGTAAAGATTCCTGCCAAAACCAATCATTACCGCATGCCGGTCATGGAGGAAAAAGGGTACGTGATCATGAGGACCCTCGATATATCCAATATCCCTTCATCGGAATGGGAAAGTCTTACTTATATGGACTGGAAAAGCGGTGGCGATACCAATTTCGCACCGCTGGCTTCCTGCGACGGTACACTGGAGTGTAAAGGCTTTTGGGAAAACGGGAAACCGGACAAGCATGCCCTGTTCACCCCGAACACAGAGCTTTGTCCAAACCTGATGGCCTATATCCGTTCCATACCCGCCAACTTCGGTCGGGTACGGATCATCAAACTGGAACCGCAAAATCATGACCAGGCCCTGCGTTCGGTACATCGTGATGATAATAACCGGCTCAATCCAGAGGGGGAAGGCTGGGTGGTGCGGATGTGGATCGAACTGACCGATAACCCGGACAGCTATATGCTGCTCTATGACAGCGATGAAAACAACCTCCCGATCAAGGAGTCAGAAGCGCATGTGCCGATGCCCAAAGGGGCACACTTCGTAGTCGACTCACAGCGCTTATGGCATGTGGGGGTGCATAATGGCACGAAGCCTCGCTATGCCGCCATCATCAGTTGTGAAAGCTCACCGGAACTGGATGCGTGGATCAGGAGCAAGATGTAAGAGAGACGGGATCAATTCAACACCTCTTTCTCCTTCACGATCTTCGCTTTCTCCTGTTCCCTGATCTTAGCCCATCCCCCAAGCACATTCCTGAGATTGTGGATACCCTGTCTTTTCAGGAGGGAGCAGGCGATCATGCTTCTGTATCCTCCTGCGCAATGTACATAGAGGTTATGGTTGTCTTCCAGGTTGACCATGCTGGCTGGGTCGGTCATTTCTTCCAACGGAATATGAACGGCATCTTTCAGGTGCCCTTCAGCAAATTCGGATTCGCGGCGTACATCCACAACCACCAGGTTTTTGTCATGTGGGATATCCATCATGAGTTCATCAGGCTCCACATCAATGATCATGTCGATCCCTTCCCCTGCCTGTTTCCAGGCTTCAAATCCGCCGTCGAGATAACCTGATACGCTGTCAAATCCCACGCGGGCCAGGCGCACAATGCTTTCTTTTTCCTTTCCTGGTTCGGTAATCAGCAGGATGGGTTGATGGAATGGAAGCAGGCTGCCCGCCCATTCCGCAAACCGGCCGTCAAGCCCTATAAATACCGATCCAGGTACATAACCTTCAGAAAAAACGGATGAATTCCTCGTGTCAAGAAGGATGGTTTCCGGGGTGATCTCCTGTTTGAATTCCTGTACGGAAAGAGCCCGCATCCCTTTTTGCAGTACGGCATCAAGACTGTCGTATCCTTCTTTGTTGATCTTTGCGTTGACCGGGAAATATTGCGGCGGGGCGGATATTCCGGTTGTAACCGCCCGGATAAATTCTTCCCTGGTTTCGGCCTGCAACGCGTAATTGTATTTTTTTTGTTCCCCGAGGGTACTGAATGTTTCTTTTCCCAGGTTCTTGCCGCAACTGCTGCCTGCGCCATGTGCAGGATAAATGATTACATCATCGGCCAGGGGAAATAATTTTGAATGGATGCTGTCATACATCATACCCGCCAGGTCGTTCATCGTAATCTCGGCCCCTTTCTGGGCCAGGTCGGGACGGCCTACGTCCCCGACAAACAGGGTGTCCCCCGTAAAAACACAATGATTTTTCCCGTTTTCATCTTTCAACAGGTAGCAGGAGGATTCCAGCGTATGACCCGGCGTATGCAATACTTCGATTGTCAGCTTGCCGACACGGAATGATTCCCCGTCTTTTGCCACATGCACGGGAAACCGGGTTTGTGTATTGGGACCGTAAACGATCGGGGCCCCAGTGGCCTGGCTGAGATCGAGATGCCCGCTGACAAAATCCGCATGGAAATGGGTTTCGAATATATACCGGATGCTGGCTTTTCTTTCATTTGCCAATGCCAGGTAAGGATCAATATCACGTAGGGGGTCGATCACAGCTGCCTCCCCTTCACTTTCGATATAATAGGCCGCTTCACTTAAGCAACCGGTATACAATTGCTGTATGAACATGATGCTGTATTGGTTTTTGTTGAGAAATCAGGTTGTCTTCAGACAAGCCGTAAAATTACCGGTAAAAAAATATCGCCGTGGGCGATCCTGACGTTTTTCTTTTGAGATTCAGGCAAGGAGACCGTTGACCAGCTCGTTTACTTCCCGGATCCGGTCAGCATTGATGGAATAATAAATGAATTTCCCGTTCCGCTCCGTTTTGACAAAGCCGGCTTTCCGGAGAATGGCCAGGTGTTGGGAAGCAACCGATTGCTCCAGCCGGAGCTGTACATACAACTCTGTAACCGTCATTTTGCCCTGTTCGTCAATCTGTTTCAGGATCTGCTGCCGGAGTTTGTGATTGATGGCCCGGAGAATCAGGGAGGCTTTTTTAAAATTGAGAAGGTTCACAGTCAACGGTCCTTCGTTTTCACCGGAAGCCTTGAAAATGAGGGAGTAATTATTCATAAAAATAAGGTTATCCCAATTGAGGGAATTACAAAGGTTTGTGGTTTAATGGTTAACTCTTTATAAGACGAGATAATATGTCAATTCCTTCGGGCCGGAGTATAAAATTCTTTAATATAAAGTGGCTCCGAATAGGCCAGATCGGCAATTTGACCCTGTTTCAGGTTACGGTAAGAAAGACGGGAAAGGGCGAGGGGATCCGGGGCGGAATTTGAAAAAGAGGCATGTGGATGGGAAACCATGGACTGGACCTTTGGGCTCCCGTTTCCGCAAAAAAGAACAGGTTCCTTGTCAAGGATTTCCTGGAAATGACCGGCTTCAAGGTTAAACGCATAAGGGGGCAGGATTTCATTCAGTTCCTTGTCATAAAGCGCAGCATAAACTTCCATCCGGCGTGCATCGATTAACGGGCAGATAAGTCCAGCCGCCGCATCCTGTACCGTGGCGGCGATGATCTCGAGTGTCCCAACTGTTACCAGCGGAATACCCAGGGCAAAACAAAATCCCTTGGCAGTGGAAAGACCAACCCGGAGCCCGGTGTAGGATCCCGGCCCGATACTCACGGCTACTGCGGTTAGGTCAGACCACTTGCAAGCATCTTTGGCCATGATCCTTTCGATGGCTGGGTGGAGCCAGGCGGCATGGTCACGCTGCTCATCACTGGTCTCGGTTGTCATGGCAGCCCCGTTTCGGGCCAGACAAACCGAAGCACGTTCCAGGGCTGTATCAATATTAAGGATCAGGCTCATGATAAAAGGGCTTCTTTTTGTAACAGGGGAGCGGGTTGATAACGGGTTTCGGTTTTGGCCAGTGCATCCAGGAGCCTGAAGATCCTGCTTAACCCGATGATCCCTGCCCATTCAAACGGCCCGTAAGGATAATTGGTTCCCAGTTTCATCGCGGTATCGATATCCTCCTTGCTGCTGACTTTTTCACCAAGTGCAAAATAAGCTTCATTGATGATCATGCAAATGACCCGGGCGGAGATGAACCCTGGTATATCAGGTACCCATTCGGGTGTTCTGCCCAGCGCGGCACATACCTGGCCTGCCATTTCCCTGGCTGGTCCCTCCGCGCCCGCCATTTCCAGGATTTTGCGTTGCAGAAAACTGTTCCAACCGTTGAAGCGGAAGAATTGCCCGGGAAGCCCTGAAAGGGTCGATTCCACAGAATTGATGAATACAGGTACGTCCGGAAGATCTGACAGCTGTTTGATTCTTTCCGGCGAAGGAGTAAACAGCAGGTCCATGTAGGCCCCGGCTCCCTCAACCGCTTCAGGAAAAGTCAGCCAGATGATTTCCGTACCGTCAGGCAGACCGGGTGCCAGCAATTCCGTTTTTAGCTTTTCATTTGTAATGACCGCGATTTTCATGCCTGCACTATTTTTTGCAAAGAAAAGGTATAAAGCTAAATTCGTTATGCCATACGGCCGCCATCCGGCCGGAAACCATCAGCCATTAAACATAATCTTTATGAGCGAACAGCCGCCATCCACCAAAACCATCATTACCACTGCCCAGGCACCCGCACCCATCGGCCCTTATAACCAGGCCGTGCAGACGGGGAATATGCTGTTTATATCCGGTCAGATCTGCATCAACCCTGCAACCGGGGAACTGAAAAACAAAGATGTACAGGAAGAAACCCACCAGGTGATGCACAATCTCAAGAATATCCTCCAGGCCGCAGGAATGGATTTCAGTCATGTCGTCAAGACGACTATTTTTATTACCGACATGCATCAGTTTAGTGCCATCAATGAAGTTTACGGAAAATATTTTGTGCGGGATTTCCCTGCACGGGAAACGGTTCAGGTTGCTGCCTTGCCTAAGTTTGTCAATGTAGAGATCAGCATGATCGCGGTCAGGGATTAATCCACATGGCTATTTTCCTGTTTCCTCAAAATGAATCCCGGGACTACCTGATAAAAAATACCCCTTCCCGGATCGACCTGGCGGTCTGACGGGGAAGGGGTCCTGAATTGTTTGAATGCGGTTAAAATGCTTTCTTTTTCCAGGAATTATTGTCCCGGTTCCAGTCGGGTAATTTTTTCTCGGGATCCAGAATTACTTCTTTTATTTCACTGGTACTCGGAACCGAGAAATTCCAAATGGCACCGCGTTGCCATACTTCCACGGGCAGGTTTATCTTATGTTCCTGTCCATTCAACTCTTTCACAAGAACCGATACAGGCATGGCCATTTTTTCCTTGTTCTCGATCGCGATCTCCGCACCGTTGGAAGGGTCGTCTTTTATATATTTTACGTTTTTCACGGACTGATCCAGTTTCCAGGCATTCAATACCCAGGCCCGCCAGAACCAGCTCAGGTCTTCGCCCGAAACATTTTCGATGGTATGGAAAAAATCCCAGGGGGTGGGGTGCTTAAAGGCCCAGCGGTTGATATATTCCCGGAGTGCGGCATTGAACCGTTCTTTTCCAAGTACGTTATCCCGCAGGACGGTCAGCATCATCGCGGGTTTCATGTACGCGGCAACACCCAGGTTTTCCTGCTGAATCACTTCGGGTGTGGTATACAACCCGTCCATCTCACTCCCAAATACATATTTGACCATAAAAGGGGAATTGGGATCGCCGAAGAAACCGCCTTGTTTGAATTCCCCGTTGTTAAACGCTTCGGTAGAGCCATCGTTGATAAACGTATTGAAACCTTCGTCCATCCAGGCATATTTTCTTTCATTGCTTCCCACGATCATCGGGAACCAGGTATGACCGAATTCATGGTCCGTTACACCCCACAATCCGGCCCCTGTGGATGCATGGCTGCAGAAAACGATACCGGGATATTCCATGCCTCCCACGATCCCGGCCACATTGGTTGCTGCGGGATACGGGTATTCAAAAAGATTATTTGAGTAATATTCTATACTTCCCTTTACGAATTCAGTGGACCGCTGCCACCCTCCTTTCTTGATACTTTCGGCCGGGTAAACACTGATGGCCATGCATTTCTTCCCGCTGGGGAGGTTGATCCTTGCTGCATCGAGCACAAAAGCCCGGGAAGCCGCCCAGGCTGCATCCCGGGTATTTGTGATCCGGAACTTCCAGGTGCAATTGGGCTGCCGGGGCCGGGAAGCGGGGTCAGTTACTTCCCGGTCGCTGCGTATCATCACGGTCTTGTCACTGCTCCGCGCGGTTTCCCATCTTTTCATTTGTTCCGGAGTATAACATTCCTGTGGGTTCAGCAACTCTCCTGATCCTGCAATGATCAGGTTGGATGGGGCCGTAACAGAAAAATCAATATCTCCGTACTCAAGGTAAAATTCTCCGGCACCGAGGTAGGGCAGGGTATTCCAGCCCTGTATATCATCGTATACGCACAGGCGGGGAAACCATTGCGCGATCTCATAGACCCAGCCGTTCTTTGTTTTCAGCCGTCCCATCCGGTCGGTACCATATTCCGGTACCGTGAATTCGAAGGCAACCACCAGTTTTACTTTTCCGCCGTTTGCCTTCATGGCTTCGGGCAACCAGGTTTGCATCCGGGTATCTGTTACGGTATACCGGGGCGCCACCGCTTTGCCGTTATTTTCAACCGTCACTGATTTGATCACATACCCATCAGTAAAATTGGCATTGGCCCAGCGGCCGCCGGCCTCCGTGGTGGTGGCAGACCCGCGGGAATCACGCTTATAGATATTCTGATCCAGTTGCAGCCAAAGAAATTTCAGGTTGTCGGGGCTGTTGTTGGTATACTGGATCTCAACCGTGCCGCTGACACTGTGCTTACCGGTGTCCAGCGTACAATTTACCCGGTAATCGGCCCGGTTTTGCCAGTACCTGGGTCCCGGTTCTCCGCTGGCGCTCCGGAAATCATTTCCGGGATAAGGATAAAACTGGGGATTGAATGTTTCTTTATGATCGTAAATGGAAATCTGTTCGTTTTGTCCGAACGAAAACAAGTACAGGAAGAACGCGCCTGCACCCAGCAAAATTCTTTTCATAAGTACCAATTATTTTGACCGAAAGATAACCCAAACAGGAGCAAATTTGCCTACCGTTTAAAGGGTATTTGCAATTTTTTATAGAATAAGCAGGCGCCGGTATGGCCGCATCACCCATCAGACAGGGAACAGGGCTTCCGCTTCGGCCACCGATCCGGGTTTCCCGACATCCACAAGCCGGTCGCCAGTATGATCATAACCCATGATCACATGATCTGCTGCCAGGGCCAGGTACACATCGATGAGGGAGAATTTTCCCCGGAATCCTTTTTCCTCCATCAGCCGGAATACTTCGTATTCCATAATCACCACACAACTGTAAGCCATGCGGTGAAGGGTACGGCCAGGGATAGAGATTCTTTCTTCTCCGGTGGCCGCATTTTGCCATCCGCACATACGGTCATGGTCGTCAAAGAGCAGGTACCGGGAGGTTTTTCGGCGTGTCACTCCGAATGAGATCAGCGCTTTTTTTTCATTATGGAACTTCTGTAACAGGCCGATGTCGAGGTCTGTCAGGATATCCACGTTGCAGGTCAGGAAGGACCGGCCCGGTTCAAAAAGATTACGGGCATGGAGGAGCCCGCCCCCGGTTTCGAGCAATTCTTTCCTTTCATCGCTGATAAGCACATGGCTCCCCCATCCTTTATACTGATCCACAGCCGCCTCTATCTGTTCCGCGAAATGGTGCACATTGACGATGACATCGGATATACCCTGTTTTTGCAGGTATTCTATGTTGCGTTGCAACAAGGATTTCCCGTTCACCGGGGCCAGCGCTTTCGGATGGGAGTCCGTCCAGGGTTTAAACCGGGTACCGAGACCGGCGCTGAAGATCATTGCTTGCATGGTGACGGGTTGACCGGGGTTATTGTTTTTTTTCGGGCAGTGGATTGATCCAGTTCTTTTTGTCCTGTACGATATGACGAAGTTCGATCTTCACCCGGAATTTATTCTTGAGGTGCCGGGCCAGCGCGTCGGCGGCATATACGCTGCGATGCTGTCCGCCGGTACACCCGAAACTCACCATCAGGCTTTCAAAATCCCGGTTGATATATTCCTCCACAGCCATATCCACGATATCGAATGCGCTGTTCAGGAATTCGGGCATGCGTGTCTGTTGCTCCAGGAAATCTTTTACATCCTTGTCGCGCCCGGTCATTGTTTTCATTTGTTCCACCCGCCCTGGATTGAGGATACCCCGGCAATCGAATACAAAACCGCCTCCGTTTCCGCTATCATCAGACGGGATCTCTTCGCGGTAGGAAAAACTCTGGATACGGACCACCAAAGGCGTCTTCTCCGAAGCCTGGGTGGGCGTAAACTGGCGTATCACCTCGTCCGACACACAAATGTCCAGCACTTTCCGGAACTCGGGGACTGAGATACCCACACTTTGATGCTGGAAAAATTCACGCAGGTTACGAAGCGCCAGCGGGATGCTGGTCAGGAACTGGGCTTTCCGTTCAAACAAACCCCTGAAACCATAAGCCCCCAGTACCTGGAGGAGCCTGATCAGCACATATCCGTTGAACTGGCTGCGGAATATGGAACGGTCCAGTTTTTTACCGATTGTTTTTTCAAAAGCATTCATGTAATCCTCCAGCAGGTCATTCTTCCATTCTTCCGGGAGATTCGCCCTTGCCTGCCAGAGCATGGAAGCCACATCATATTGCGGGGCTCCTTTCATACCGCCCTGGTAATCGATAAAGCGGATACTGCTATCCCCACGTACCATGATGTTCCGGCTCTGGAAATCCCGGAACATGAAATATTTGAATTCGGTATGGGTGAGATAATGACTCAACGCCTCAAAATCATCGATCAGTTTCTGTTTGTCGTAAGGCCGGCGTAATGCATCCAGAAAATAGTATTTGAAGTATAACAGGTCAGCCATGATGGCCTGCCGTCCGAATTCCCGGTTGGTCAGGCATTTGCTGTAGTCCAGGTCGAGGTCTCCGTTCACCTGCAGATTTGCCAGGGCTTCAAGACTTTTTTTGAACAGCTCGTACACTTCATCGGTCAGACCTTTCGATTCCAAATGATTCAGCAGCGATACCTGGCCGAGGTCTTCCTGCAAATAATAATATTTGTCTTCGCTGATACAATAGATCCCGGGAACGGGCAGGTTCTTGGCGCCAAAATGTTCCGAGAAATAAATAAAGCTTTCGTTTTCCTTGATATTGGCCCCGTAAGTGCCGATGACCGTTTCTTCTTTGCCGTAAAGCCGGAAATACCTGCGTTCACTTCCGCTTTGCGGAAGAACGTCCACCTGACTCGGGGGATACCCTTTCCACTGCTCATAGAGCCGTGATATGGATTCAATGATTTGCTGCACCGGGCAAATGTAGGTAACCCGCTGCAATTCCGGGGATTGTCGGAGCTAACAGGCATTGGCTTTTTAAGTTAAATTTGCATTTTACCAGGATTTATGAGTAATTCTTCTTCCAGCAGACCCGATGCCAGCCGGGTGCGAATTGTAACAGCAGCCAGTTTGTTCGACGGCCATGATGCCGCTATCAATATCATGCGTCGCATCCTGCAAAGCAAAGGCGCCGAGATCATCCATCTCGGGCATAACCGATCCGTTAAGGAAATCGTGGAAACAGCCATTGAGGAAGACGTACAGGGAATTGCCATTACCAGTTACCAGGGCGGTCACGTGGAGTTTTTTAAATACATGAAAGACCTGCTTGAAGAGAACGGATGCGGGCATATCAAAATTTTCGGGGGTGGCGGCGGAACCATTCTGCCCGAAGAAATAGAAGAACTTCACCAATACGGCATCACCCGGATCTATTCGCCGGACGACGGCCGGAAAATGGGACTGGAAGGAATGATCGAGGATGTGATCAACCAATGCCGGCCAAACGAGGGGAAAGCACAACCCGGACCGGCCTGGAACGGGAAGCTCCCGCTGGATGAAGTAAAAGATGTGCGACGGATCGCCCGGCTTATCTCCCTGGCTGAAGAAGGAAAAGATTACAGTGCGCTGTTAAAGGATATTATAGCAATGAGTACCCCATCCGGGGCGACCGAAAATGAAGTTACTCCCGTTCTGGGCATTACAGGAACCGGCGGTGCGGGTAAGAGCAGTGTAACCGATGAGATCGTACGCCGTTTCCTCACGCATTTCACGAACCGGACACTTGCCGTAATATCCGTTGATCCCTCCAAGAAAAAAACGGGCGGGGCCCTGTTGGGTGACCGGATCCGCATGAACTCTATCAACCATCCCCGCGCTTATATGCGAAGTCTTGCAACCCGTGATGATAACACGGCATTGAGCAGCGCCGTCGGGGAAGCGATAGATATCTGCAAAAAGGCCGGATTTGACATGATCATCCTCGAATCGGCCGGCGTGGGCCAGAGTGATGCAAGCATCCTGGATTTTTGTGATGTAAGCATGTATGTGATGACCCCGGAATACGGGGCGGCTTCCCAGCTGGAAAAGATCAACATGCTGGATTACGCAGACCTTATATGTATCAATAAATTCGACAAGGCCGGTGCCCTGGATGCCCTGGCCGATGTGCGAAAACAATACAAGCGTAACCACCAGCTTTTCTCGGCGAAGGATGAGGAACTGCCCGTCATCGGGACCATGGCCAGTAAGTTCAATGACGAAGGGGTGAACCACCTCTTTGAGTTGTTGCTGAAAAAGCTTGAGGAACGTGTCCGGGCGCGTTTCGGGGAATTTCATTTTGCACAAACAGCCAAGGTATCCCAGTCGGTGATCCCTTCCGGCCGGGTTCGTTATTTAAGTGAGATCAGCGAAAGCAACCGAAATTATGATCAGCTGGTAAGGGACCAGGCAGCGATCGCATCGCGTTTGTACCGGTTACAGGGAGCATTGGAAACGCTGGAGCGGGAACCGGCTCTTCCCGAGGGGCTGGCAGATGTGATCCGGCAGCAGATCCAGTTCTTTACGGAGCAACTGACACCGGTGGCCCGCAAGCTGATCCAAAACTGGCCAAACAAGAAAGCCGAATATCAAAAGGATTATTATGAATATACCGTTCGGGATAAAGTGATCAAACAACCCATGACCAGCCGGAGCCTGAGCGGTACCCGGATCCCGAAAGTGGTGCTGCCGAAATTCAGCGACTGGGGGGATATCCTGAAATGGCAGGCCCAGGAAAACGTGGCGGGACATTTTCCTTTTACTGCCGGTGTGTTTCCGCTGAAGAGGGAAGGGGAAGATCCCACCCGGATGTTTGCCGGCGAGGGCGGCCCTGAAAGAACAAATAAACGATTTCATTATGTAAGCGTGGATCAGCCCGCGAAGCGGCTTTCCACCGCATTTGACTCGGTAACTCTTTATGGGGAGGACCCCGACCACCGCCCCGATATTTACGGGAAAGTCGGGAACAGCGGGGTAAGCATTGCCACCGTGGATGATGCCAAAAAATTGTACAGCGGTTTTGATCTTTGCGATCCCCGCACTTCAGTTTCCATGACCATCAACGGACCGGCGCCTATGTTGCTCGCTTTTTTTATGAATGCGGCCATCGATCAGCAATGCGAGAAATGGATCGAAGCAAACGGGCAATGGGAACGGGTCAGGGATATAATTCAGAAAAAATATCCCGGTGGGGATCAACCTGTTTATCACAACCCTTCTTTTCCGGACGGATTGCCGGAAGGCAATAACGGATTGGGATTACGTCTGCTTGGACTCTCAGGCGATGAAGTACTTCCGGCAGATGTCTATGAAGAATGTAAAAAGACAGCCTTGCAGCAGGTGCGTGGTACCGTACAGGCCGATATACTGAAAGAGGACCAGGCGCAAAACACATGTATCTTTTCCACTGAGTTCGCCTTAAAGCTGATGGGTGATGTGCAGGAATATTTTATCCGGGAAAAGGTCCGTAATTTTTATTCGGTTTCGATCAGCGGGTACCATATCGCGGAAGCCGGTGCCAACCCGATCACCCAGCTGGCCTTCACGCTGGCCAACGGGTTTACATATGTTGAATATTACCTGAGTCGCGGTATGCAGATCGACGAGTTCGCTCCCAACCTCTCCTTTTTCTTCAGCAACGGGATGGATCCGGAATACAGCGTGATCGGACGGGTAGCCCGGCGCATCTGGGCCAAAGCCATGAAGTATAAATACAAGGCCAATAAGCGCAGCCAGATGCTCAAATATCACATCCAGACCTCCGGCCGCAGCCTTCATGCTCAGGAGATCGATTTCAATGACATACGGACCACCCTCCAGGCCCTGTATGCTATTTATGACAATTGCAATTCCCTTCATACAAACGCCTATGATGAGGCGATCACCACCCCCACAGAGGAGAGTGTTCGTCGGGCCATGGCCATTCAGCTTATCATCAACCGGGAACTGGGCACAGCCAAAACGGAAAACTTTATCCAGGGCTCTTTTGCACTGGAGGAACTAACCGATCTGGTTGAAGAGGCTGTTCTTTCCGAGTTTGACCGGCTGACCGAACGGGGCGGCGTACTGGGTGCCATGGAACGGATGTACCAGCGCAACAAGATCCAGGAAGAAAGCCTCTATTATGAACATCAGAAACATACCGGTGAGCTGCCGCTCATCGGGGTCAATACATTCCTGAACAAGAAAGGATCCCCCACCATCATTCCTTCCGAAGTGATCCGGAGTACACCGGAGGAAAAAGAACTGCAGATCCGCAAACTGCAGGCCTTCTGGAAACGGAACGAGTCCGTCTCCGCGGAGATGCTCCAGCGGCTTAAATCGGTGGCAATTGAAAACGGGAATCTTTTTGCTGAACTGATGGAAACCGTTAAGTTCTGCTCACTCGGACAGATAACACACGCATTATACGAAGTGGGCGGACAATACAGGCGGAATATGTAGGATCAGGGGGCAGCATTTAATTTTGTAAATCAACTCAGCCGGAAACGACGCCGGTCTTAAAAAGTAAACATGAAAAAAGTACTCTTATTCGCATTTGCAATTCTGTTGTCTGCGGCCCTCATGGCTCAGGGAAATAGCGGGAACAAGGGGAAGTCAAAAGATAAAATACCGGCAGCAAACACGGGAAAGGATAAGGACAAGGATGAAATGGGCAAGGATAATAAAGGGAAGGATAACAAGGGAAAGGATGACGAGTCTGGTTGGAATGATCATGATCGCAAAGTGTGGGATGGGGTTGGAGATAAAAGCTGCACACTTCCTTCTAAAAACCAGCCGGCCAAAGTCAGGCAGGCTTTTCAGCGCGATTACCCGAATGCACTCAATGTACGCTGGACCAAATGCCGGGGCGACTGGACCGCCACTTTTAGCGGCGGATTGTTCCGTTCTACCGCCGTTTATCACGCCAATGGCGACCGGCGGGATACCCGCACTCCGGTTTCGCGGGATAATGTGGCCAGGGAGATTCTTGATGGTATTCTGAAAAGAGAGCCCCGCAATCCCCTCGATGATGCAATCCGCATTGAGGTTCCGAATGCCGTCAGGGAGATATTCCGGATCAAAAGTATCCTGGACGGGCAATCCCGCTTTGAATTCTACAACTCTGATGGAATCAGGGTTGATTACAGCTATTAAGGGGACCTGGAAGCTGCGATTGAAGCGAGGAGGGGCATTAAATCATTTGCGGGCCTGACCGAATTTCATCTAACTTCGCGGTTTTAATAAATCTATTTCATTGCGATTCACAGAATTTAATTTTCTCCCCTCCCTTCTTGAAGGCATCGAAGCATCCAATTATGAAACGGCAACCCCCGTACAGGAACAGGTCATACCCCCGATCCTTGCAGGAAGGGATGTGATCGCTTCTGCCCAGACGGGCACAGGCAAGACGGCGGCTTTTCTTTTGCCGGTTATGAACCGTCTGCTGGAAAACCATGTGGATGGCCAGGTTGGAGCCCTGATCGTTGTCCCGACAAGAGAGCTGGCCATCCAGATCGCACAACACGTGGAAGGGCTTTCCTATTTCACACATCTCAGTTCGATCGCGATTTACGGCGGAAGCGATGCCCAGAACTTTGTTGCGGAAAAAAAGGCCCTGCAGATGGGGGCCGATATCATCGTTTGTACCCCGGGGCGTATGATCGCTCACCTGAACATGGGGTATGTAAATATGAAAGGACTGAAATTCCTCGTACTGGACGAAGCAGACCGGATGCTTGACATGGGTTTCCAGGATGATATCAATAAGATCATTAAGGCTTTGTCGGAAGACCGCCAGTCATTGCTCTTCTCGGCCACCATGCCGGATAAGATCCGCCAGCTGGCACGGCGCATCCTGAAAAACCCGGTTGAGATCAATATCGCTATATCCAAACCCCCGGTCAAAATCGTACAAAAGGCCTTTGTGGTGTATGAACCGCAGAAACTTCCACTGGTCAAGAAAATACTCAAGGAAACACCTTATAAAAATGCCCTGGTTTTTTGCAGCCGGAAACAAACAGTTAAACAGCTGACCCGTGAACTCAAACACGGAAAGATCAATGTAGCCGAGATCCACAGCGATCTCGAGCAGTCTGAGCGGGAACGTGTATTGGGGGCCTTCACCGCGGGTCGGGTCCCCGTTATGGTGGCTACCGATATTCTCAGTCGCGGGATCGACATCGATACGATCGACCTGGTGATCAACTATGATGTACCGGGCGACGGGGAAGATTATGTACACCGGATCGGACGTACGGCCCGGGCGGAAGCGGATGGTCTCGCTTATACCCTGATCGGGGAAAAGGAACAGAATAAGTTCGCCCAGATCGAAAAACTGCTGGAAAAGGAAGTCGACAAAGAACCGGTCCCCGCTGAACTCGGTGCAACCCCTTCCTATCACCCCCGGATTCGCAGTGGCGGAGGCGGCGGTGGCGGACGGAAACCCATCAAACGGTTTTCCCGGGGAAAACCCCGCCGGTAACGCGGGAAATTGTTTGCTACATTCGTGTCTCATTATCCCGCAACATGAAGCAATTTATTATTTCATCAGGGATGCTTGCCCTGGTCATCATTTCATTGTATTGTTCCCCGTCGCATTACGCGGCCACCAATAAATCATATAAAAAACAGGCAAAGGCGTTTGCCCGTTTGCTTGCCGAGTACCCGGTTAAGGATTCAGCCGGTCTGGCTTATGCGGGCGAGTGGGTGGGAACCACCAATTTTTCCATGCGCCGTCCCAATTTCGTGATCATACATCATACAGCCCAGAACAGCTGCGACCAGACGTTGAAAACTTTTACTCTTCCCCGAACCCAGGTAAGTTCCCATTATGTGATCTGCAGGGACGGAACCGTATACCATATGCTAAACGACCTGCTGCGCGGGCATCATGCCGGGGTGAGTAAATGGGGAAACACGACGGACCTCAACTCCTGCAGCGTGGGAATTGAGCTGGACAATAACGGGTTTGAATATTTTTCCGATGCCCAGATCAACAGCCTGCTTGCACTGCTCGGCAGACTGAAAAAAGCATACAATATTCCATCCGCCAATTTTATCGGGCACGGGGATATCGCACCCACCCGGAAGAATGACCCCAACTGGCGGTTTCCCTGGAAGCAACTTGCCGAACAGGGTTTTGGAAACTGGTATGAGGATCCCTCAACGGTTAATCTGCCACCTGGATTTGATCACCTTCAGGCCCTTCGCATAATCGGGTTTGATATGAAGGATACCAATGCCGCCATTGTGGGGTTCAAACGCCACTGGCTGCAGGACACCACGAGAGGGTTATCCGAAGATCAAAAAAAAGTGCTCTTCCAGCTGAGTAAGAAATTTCAATGAAGTGTTCCCGCGGGCTCGTGATCATCGTACTGGTTTCGCAATTCCAGCAGAACGGATTTCATTTCACGGATGATTTTTTGATGGGGCGCTGAACGGATCAGGTTTTTCTGTTCGTAGGGGTCCTGTTTGAGATCATACAGTTCCCACTCTTCAACCGGGTAAAAATAAATGAGTTTATATCTTTCCCCGCGCACTCCCAGGTGCTGCAGCACCGTATGGTCGGCCCGGTATTCATAATAATGATAATAGAGGTTGTGGCGGGAAATTGTTTTTTGTTTTCCGGTGATCAGCGGTACCAGGTCAATGCCCTGCATCCATTCGGGTACAGGGGTACCGGCCGCTCCCAGCATTGTCGGCGCATAGTCGATTGCCTGTACCATCGTTTTGTTCACACTCCCCGGTTTGATCTGCCCCGGCCAGCGGATCAGCAGGGGCGTTTGCATTGATACATCATACATCCACCGTTTGTCAAACCAGCCGTTCTCCCCGATGTACATACCCTGGTCGCTGGTATATACCACCAGGGTATTCCGGGTCAGGTCATTTTGATCGAGATAATCCAGTAACCGGCCGACATTTTCATCCACCGATGCCACGCAGGCCAGGTAGTCCTGCATGTACCACTGGTATTTGAGACGAAGCAATTCTTTGCCCGTCGGACGGGTTTTCCGGATCTGCTCACCCCGTTCCGCATAGATCGCCTTGATCCTTTTCCGGTCGTTTTCGGGGATCCGGTTGAAGATTGCATGGTAATAACTGGTCTCCTGCTCATCGGGTTTGAGTTCAGGGATATCGGCCAGGTAGGAGGGATCTACTTTCAGGTCACTGCTCAGTTTCATATCGGCAAGGATGCTCATGGTCTGCAGTCTCCAGGCCGTGCCCTTTCCCGCTGTGTCGGTAAAAAGGGTGGGAGGTTCGGGAAATTTTTTGGAATGGAAAAGTTCAATGAATTTCAACGGGGCGAAAAAGTACCTGTGCGGAGCCTTATGGTGTACCTGCAGGAAAAAAGGTTTGGTGCGGTCCCGCCGGTCCATCCAACTTATGGATTCATCAGTGATCACATCGGTGGCATATCCGTGATAAGTGGAAGTATCTCCTTTCATCGAAATAAAACGCGGCTCAAAATATAAACCCTGTCCGGGAAGTATTTTCCAGTAATCATACCCGCTGGGATAGGAATGGAGGTGCCATTTGCCCACAATGGAGGTTTGGTAACCCGCCTGTTGCAGGAGTTTGGGGAGTGTGAGCCGCGAGGAATCAAAACGGGTCCGGTTGTCTTTGACTCCATTCTTATGGGAGAACTGACCAGTCAGTACCGTCGCCCGCATGGGTCCGCAGATCGAGTTGCTGACAAAAGCCCGTGGAAACAACATGCCCTCTTTCGCGATCCGGTCGATATGCGGCGTGCTTACCAGTTCATTGTTATACGCGCTGATTGCATCGGCATCATGATCATCACTCATAATATATATGATATTTGGACGCGACTGGGCAGTCGCCATTCCGGAAAGCAGCAGGGAAAACAGTAGCAGGCGCATACATTGATTTGATCACCTAAGTTAGTTGAATTTGATTATGACCGGGAACCATCGTTTCATAGCTCAGGCAGGTTCTCATATTCCTTTTTCGCGATCACCGATTCGTCATCATTTTTGCGGGTCCGGATGGTATTCACGGGCCATGCCTCCATTTCCCCGTCAGGAAATTCAAAAGCCAGGATTCCGGACATTTCTTCATCGGAAAGATCGGGGTCCAGCCACCGGGTGGCTTGTTCCCTTGTCAGGATCAGCGGCATACGTCTGCTGTTTGGTCCCGAGTTATGGATCGTGGACAATAAACGGTTTCCCGGCCGGGTGATGATTGCAAAGGTTCCGATGGCTTCCCCGGTTTCCGGGTCCGGTATCGGCGAATAGTTGAACAAACCGGCAAAGCAAAACACGGGTTCATTTTTCAGGTGAATGAAGAATGGCACTTTCTTTTTCAACCCGGCATCATAATGCTCAAAAAATCCCGTAGTAAACACCAGGCAACGTTGCCGGCGGATCCGGTGCCAGACTGATCGCCTGTCGCCAATGATCTTTTCACTGCGGGCATTGGCCATGCTGGTGCGGTATTCTTTTATCTTTTCGGGAGTGTTCATGTAGTCGGCAATGACACCCCATTCAAACAGCCGGATCTTATACCCGTCTTCATTGACCACTACTGGCCAGGGTCCAAAAGCCTGGGCCACCCGGTGCCAGGTGGGTTCGAATTCGATATGATCTGATATTGGTGCGGCCAGGTAATCGCTGATCAGCCTGATATTGCTGAAGAAACTCATGTCGTAGCACATAGCGAAGCGTTGAGCAGGTAAAGGTAGTTGATGGCCGTTGATTATTGTTTATAGGTGGTTGAACCAGGTTTAACTTCTCAACCGCTCAACCCTCCACTTCTTCCAGCGAGACTTCCGTTTGCTGTCCTTTCCATAGCAAGGCGAGAAACAATTCGCCATACCGTTCCTTCAGTGTTACATTGAGTTTATGAGCCGGGGAGTATTCCCACCAGGGTACTTTTTCCCGGACATAGCGGTTGATCTTCAGCTTTAACACAGGTCCGGCCTTCCATTTTTTCGGAAGCAGGTTGATATATACCCTGTATCCTTCCGGTTGTTCCGCGGACCGTTGCAGTCGGTCGAAGTGTTCCGGGTTTCGACTGTCATACAGAAACCGGAACGGGTCTTTGGGTAACCGCCTCATATGCCGCTCCGCCCTTTCCCGGTCAATGTCGTGTGCTGCATAATGCGTAAGCAGTATCGATTGAGTTTCCGGCGGGTCATAGAGGAATCGTCCGCGGGGATATTGCTGCCGTACAAAATACATGGGTTGTTTCAGCATGGCGCGGAGGATTGCGGGGTTGAGCAGGGTATAGGGGTTCATCATGGTCATTTTATTTCATAGAGTTCATTCCAGCGGGTGGTGAACCGTTTGCTCCGGAGCTCCTGGCGCATTTTCCAGTTCCGCTGCAGCCCCGAAGCTGCGTATTTGATGACATCATTTCGCTGGCTGAAGTTGATATTGTCGATGGCTTCCATCAGCCGGCGCTCCTCTCCCGGGCTGTCTCCGGTGAAGAGGTTGGCCTGTATTGAATTGTCGGGTACGAGCCCTCCGAGGATCACCCCGGCTTTCAGGTATTTGAGACCCGGCTCAAATAATTTTTCCGCCAGTGGCAGTGCGTATTTTATCAGCCGGGCGGTATCCGCGGTGGCTTTTGGAAACCGGGTGTACTGGTACCGCGACTGGGGATTATACACATACTTTTCATCCTGCCGCCCGTTCGTGACCAGAAACACCTGCAGGCTCCCCGCTGCGTGGTACTGCCGCCGCAGTTTTTCGGCCGCCCGGGAAACATAGGTGGCCACCGCTTCCTTTATTTCCTCGAGTCGGAACGCGGGCTTCCCGAACATCCGCGTGGTGGCGATCATTCTCTTTACCTCCAGCGGGTCTTTCATCGGGATGCAGGGCATGCCGCGGAGCTCCTTGATCAGCCGGACACCCACCACCCCCCCCATGTTTTTCCGGGCCCATTCTTCCGGCATGTTACGCAGTTGCCACCCGTTGTCAATCCCCAGTTGGTGAAGTCGTATCGCATATTGCCGGCCCACCCCCCAGATATCATCCACATAGGTCCTTTCGAGAGCGTCCCGGATCTCGTGTATCGTCTCTATCACCATCACCCCCCGCGATTCCTGTTTGTTTTTCTTAGAGAGTTTATTGGCCACTTTGGCCAGCACCTTGGAAGGACCGGCCCCGACCGATACCTTGATCCCTGTCCACTCCTCGGTCACTTCCTTGATCTTCCGGCAGGTGGCATGCAGGTCTGCATCCCGCACACCATCCAGTTCCAGGAAGGCCTCATCTACCGAGTACACTTCTACTTTTTGCTCACCAACCAGGTGCCGCAGCGTGTCCATCACCCGGCTGCTCAGGTCGCCATACAGGTTATAATTGCTCGAGAACACGGCCACCTGGTTCTTTTCAATGATCTCGCGGTTCTGGTAATAGGGTGCGGCCATTCCCACCCCGATCCGCTTCGCTTCATCGGTGCGCGAGATGATACAGCCGTCGTTGTTGCTCAATACCACCACCGGTTTGTTTTCCAGGTCGGGTCGGAAAAGCCGTTCGCAGGAACAATAAAAGCTGTTGCAGTCGACAATCGCTATCATTTTTTATTTCTTATTTGCCCCGGGTTTAAACCAGGTGTCTTTTTTGATTTTCCCTTTTTGCCCCGGGTTTAAACCATGTGTCTTTTTTGATTTTCCCTTTTTGCCC
>JBMSNP010000015.1:0-51459 GCA_049421765.1 Chitinophagaceae bacterium | reverse complement strand
ACCCGCGACCTCCGCCGTGACAGGGCGGCATTCTAACCAACTGAACTACCGATCCATTTTTGCCTCCATAACCCGGTTTAAGGGGGGGGATGCATTTTTCAGGACGGCAAAGATAGCCCCGCCTTTATTTTCAGCCAAAAGTTTTTATATTATTTATCCACTGAAAATCAGGCAATCCGGGTCTTGTCAGGCGATATTAATTAATCCTTAATTTAGCCCCTCATTATACAACCTATGCCAACCGACGCAAACCGGCAATTTCTCGATTTCGAAAAGCCCATAAAAGACCTGATCGACGAGATCCAGACGATGAAACATCGTCAGGAGAAGACCAAGATCGATTTCACGGATTCCATTCGGAAACTGGAGGCAGGTATTCTCGAAAAAAGGAAGGAGATCACGGAGAATCTAAGCAGCTGGCAACGGGTGCAGCTAAGCCGGCATCCCGACCGCCCTTATACGCTGAAGTATATCGAAAAAATGACCCAACAGTTTGTGGAGCTGTTTGGTGACCGGAACGTAAAGGACGATAAAGCCATGATAGGCGGATTTGCTTCACTGGAAGGGGAAACAGTCATGATCATCGGTCAGCAGAAAGGGATCAATACCAAAATGAGGCAAATGCGGAATTTTGGTATGGCCAATCCCGAAGGCTACCGGAAGGCGCTGCGACTGATGAAGCTGGCTGAGAAATTCAACAAGCCGATAATCACCCTGATCGACACACCCGGTGCATACCCCGGCCTGGAAGCGGAAGAGCGCGGGCAGGGTGAGGCGATCGCACGTAACATTTATGAAATGATCCGGCTTAAAGTGCCCGTGATCTGTGTGATCATCGGTGAAGGCGCCAGCGGCGGAGCCCTGGGAATCGGGGTTGGCGACCGGGTCTATATGATGGAAAATACATGGTACACGGTCATTTCCCCTGAAAGCTGTTCTTCCATCCTTTGGCGAAGCTGGGATAAAAAGGAAGTGGCGGCTGAACAATTGCGGCTGACGGCCGACAAAATGCTCGGTTTTGGATTGATAGACGGGATCATCTCCGAACCAACCGGGGGCGCCCACTGGGATTATAACGAGGCTGCCCGAATTCTCAAGGAATTCCTGGTACCTGTTATCCGCGAATTAAAGGGGGTATCTCCGGAACAAAGGGTCAACAACCGGATAGAAAAGTTCGGAAAAATGGGATTCTGGGAAGAAGTATAGATCCACTTGCTATGGTCCGAACCCGGAAACCCAAAGTGTTTAATTTTTTATACCAAGCCATCAAATGTCGTTAAGAGAAAAATTCACCGGTACAGGAATCGCGATTGTTACTCCCTTCCATGACGATGGAAACATTGATTGGGACAGTCTCGGCAGGCTGATCGAATACTGGATCGCAGGAAAAGTGGAATACCTGGTGGTGATGGGCACGACCGGGGAAAGTGCTACGGTTCACGGACATGAAAAGCAGGAACTGTTCAATTTTGTGGCCCGGGAAGTCGCGGGTCGTTGCCCGCTGGTTGCAGGTATCGGAGGCAACGATACACAGTCCGTATTGGCGTCATTCCGGGAATTCAAGCTGACGGGATACGACGCGATCCTCTCGGTTAGCCCCTACTACAACAAGCCCAACCAGGAAGGCATTTACCGGCATTATAAGGCATTGAACGAGGCTACCCCGCTCCCGATCATTATGTATAATGTTCCGGGTCGTACAGGACAAAGCGTTTCCGCAGAGACCCAACTGCGGATCGCGCATGATCTCAGGCATGTTTTCGCCACCAAGGAAGCCAGCGGCAATTTTGACCTGATCGGTCAGATCCTGAAAAACAAACCGGATGATTTTATGGTCATCAGCGGGGATGACCCCATCACCCTTCAAATGATCGCCGCCGGAGCAGAAGGTCTGATATCCGTGGTGGCCAATGCATATCCGTTCGAGTATTCCGAAATGGTCCGGCTCTGCCTGAAGGGGGATTTTGATTCAGCACGCCCACTCCATGAAAAATACCTTGAGATCATCTCTTCCATGTTCGCCGAAGGCAGTCCCAGCGGTGTCAAAGCTTACCTCAGCGAAATGGGGCTCTGTAAAAACAATTTCCGGCTCCCGGTGTGGAAAGTAAGCGAAAAGCATCATGAGAGAATCCGCTCCCTGATGATTTCCATCAAGCAGGGGCATTAATAATTATCCTGCCCGTATTGTAGTCTGCAAATTAGTTGTAGCTTTAAGAGGAAGTTCATATACAATATATATTTCATACAAAATAAACAGGTATGAAACGCAACGAATTCCTGAAAAGGGTAATGACCAGTTGTGTTGCCGTTTTGGCACTGGGCCGATTGGCTTTTTCCCGTATTGCTACGCCGGCCAGGCAGCGAAAGCCTCCGCTGACCCCTGGAAACCTGAACCGATTTTTTGCAAGGTATGAAAGAGAAAGCGCAGATCGTTCTTTAAATGAAGCCATCACAGATGCCAGGTCATTTGTCGAAAAACACTTTTCCTACATCTCTCCCCAACAGGAGGCAAGGATCAACAAGATTACGAAAGAGGAGTGGCAGGGCATTCAGAATATTATAAATGATTTGAAAAGAAAGAGAGGGAAGATAGAATTTAAGTTTGTGAACAAACCCGGGAGTGAAGACTGGGTGGCGGAATGTATGATCGAAACAAGGTTGTTGGAAAACGGACCTGCATCCATCGAATTGAAAAAGCATTTAATTCATTAACCAATTGTAATTGCTGGAATATTTTCCCACCCGGATGCGCTTTTTTAATTTTTTATCAGCACTGTTTTTTTGGCTGCATTTATTACCTGTTTCTGCCCAAACAATTTTCATTCGGATTGATTCAACACCCGGATCACTTAAAGTGACGGACTCCCTGTACCTGGCCGGTTCCTTCAACGGTTGGAACCCGTCGGATGAAAAATTCAGGTTTCAGCCAGGAGACAGCGGATCTTTCGAAATCAAATTCAATCTTCCTGCCGGGAAATATGAATACAAGATCACCCGTGGAAGTTGGGACAGGGCGGAGTGCGCAAAAGGAGGCGGCCGGTTTCCCAACAGACAACTAATCGTGGACGGGGACCGGGAGGTTATTATTGATATAGAGGAGTGGCAGGATCGGTTGCCCCCTGTGCCCCGGAAAAGCACCGCGGGTAAACAGGTGCAAATCCTGGATACCGCATTTAATATTCCCCAGTTGAACAGGACCCGCCGGGTCTGGGTTTACCTGCCGCCCGGTTATGAAAGATCCGGAAAACACTACCCCGTTCTTTACCTGCACGACGGGCAGAACATATTTGAAGACACTTCCTCATATGCGGGTGAGTGGGGAGTTGATGAATTCATGGACACGATGTCATCAAGTCCAAGCATCGTGGTCGCGATCGATCATGGTGGTATTACCCGTTTTTCTGAATACAGCCCTTATGACCTGGAACGGTTCGGACAGGGCCAGGGTGAACTTTACACCGATTTTATCGTTCATACACTTCGGCCGTATATCAATAAAAGATTCAGGACCCGCAGATCCCGGAAAAATACTTTTATCGCGGGTAGTTCCATGGGAGGATTGATCTCTATGTATGCCCTTCTGAAATTTCCCCGGGTATTCGGCGGTGCAGGTGTTTTTTCCCCTTCCTTCTGGGCAGCCCCCAGGCTTTTTGAATATATGGACCAGGAAGGACACCGCGTAAAGTCCCGGATCTATTTTTACGCGGGACAGCAGGAAGGGGAGACCATGGTACCGTTAACCCTTAAAGCACTCGGGGAGATGAGCCGGGTTTCCCGGTCGGTTATGAAAGCCGTGATCCGGCAGGAGGGCAGCCACAACGAGGCCCGGTGGAGGGAAGAGTTCCCCCTTTTTTACAATTGGATTATGTCGGAGAAAAAGTTCAAAACCCGGAAATAAACAGGAATACTGGGGTTACACATTATAAGCAACACCTTCCAGGGCTAGTTCGGTATTGGGGAAGATCTCACGCGCTTCTTTTTCAAATTCCTCAAGGGTGTCATACTTGCTGCTGAAATGCCCGATGATCAGTTTTTTCACTTTTGCTTTTTTGGCAAGCAGGGCCGCCTGTTTGCTGGTTGCATGAAAACGGGATTCGGCGATCTCCCGCAGGTTGTCGAGGTAAGGCGTTTCATGGTAAACAAGGTCGGCGCCCTTTATATATGGTATCAGCGATTCGTCATATTTGGTGTCGGCGCAAAAAGCATATCGACGGCCGGGGTCACCGGGTTCGGTTACCAACTCGTTTTTGACCAGGGTTCCGTCCTTCCGGATGTAATCCTCGCCCTGGGTCAGTTGTGTATAAAACGCTTTTGGCACTTCCAGCTCACGGGCTTTCCCGGCCAGCAGTTTACGGAGGGGTTTCTTTTCTGTAAAGCTGAACCCATAGCATTCGATCCTGTGGTTGGTACGGAAACATTTTATACTGATTTTTTCCGTGTCGACCAGGGTGGCCGGGCCCGTGACAGGATGAAAATGGAGCGGGTAGCAAAGTTTGGTATCCGCTACCTTCAGCTGCAACTGTATGATTTCATAAAGCGGGTTGGGCCCGAACAAATGAAGTTCCTGCTGGTGTTTCAACAGACTCAGGGTATTCAACAGACCCACCAGCCCGAAATAATGATCGCCATGCAGGTGGGAAATGAAAATATGGGAGATTTTACTCCGGCGGATCTTATAGTTGATCAGCTGTATCTGTGTCCCTTCACCGCAATCTACAAGATAATTGCTGCCGTCAAATGTCACCACCTGGCTGGTGGGGTGACGATCAAATGCGGGTACAGCGGAATTGTTACCAAGTATTGTTACGGCGAACATGCGTCAGTCTTATAATAGGGTGTGGTGAAAAAATAATCTGTTCCAAGACCTGTTTACCGGGCAAAATGTTGCCCCGCAGGGTCATTATTTTTGTTTTTCGCAGGGTTACAGATCATTTCCTTCATCTCCGAACATCTCTCGTTCGATCTCTTCCATTTGTACGATATCCCAGGCCTCACTTTGGGTGGGTGTCACATTCATCATTTCCAGCAGACCCTTTTCGTCCAGGAAGTCTTCCACGGGTTTTTGCAGCTCACAAATGACAAATGAAGCCCCGTTTTCATAAAAATGCTGCTGTACCTGTACCAGTTTTTCTGCGGCTGCCACTTCGATTTCCCCGACTTCCGTCAGCACCAGAACCAAATTTCTTACCGGTTCCTGGCCGGCTCCGGCGTCATTTTGGAGAAATGCTAACAAACGCCCGGACAATTGTTCTGTCATAGTTGCAGACAACCGGGGTTCTGCCACCGTGATGACATGGAATTTCTCTTTGGTATCTAATTTGACATTCATTATTCCTGGTTTGAGGGTTTTTGGGCCTTACAGGGCGGAAAACTGGTGAAACCGGGAGGTTTGGACAACTGAAATTATCAACATTCCGTTTATAATTACGGCCAAACCGGAACCAAATTTATTTGTTAATATTGTAGCACAACCAATTATCTCATATGGATAACAATTTTTCAGCACAGGTAAAGGAGATCATCTCCTTCAGCAGGGAGGAGGCGCTTCGGCTGGGTAACGACTTCATAGGCACGGAGCATCTTCTGCTCGGATTGATCCGGGAAGGGGACAATACCGCTATCCGCATCCTGAAGAGCTTTAATGTTGACCTATATGAACTCCGGAAAGAGATTGAACTCGCGGTAAAGGACAAAACCGGAAAAAATATCGCAAATATCAACAGCCTGCCGCTGACCAAGCAGGCGGAAAAAGTGATCCGGGTAACGGTCCTTGAAGCCAAGGCACTTAAAAGTACAACGGTGGAGACCGAGCACCTCATGCTTTCCATCCTTAAAAACAAGGAAAATATTGCAACCCAAATATTAAACCAGTTTGATGTGGACTACGATCTTTTCAGGCAGGAGCTGGGTATCGTGAAATCAAACGATCCCCGTGCCGAATTCCAGGATGAGAACGACGACGATTTTGATGAAGAGAAAAAATATTCCCAGTCGAAGGGCAGCTCCAAGCAGGGCGCTTCCAAAAGCAAGACCCCGGTGCTGGATAATTTTGGTCGGGATATCACCAAAATGGCCGAACTCGGAGCCCTTGACCCGATCGTGGGCAGGGAATCAGAGATAGAACGTGTATCCCAGATCCTTTCCCGCCGCAAAAAGAACAACCCCATCCTGATCGGTGAACCCGGGGTGGGTAAGACCGCCATCGTGGAAGGACTCGCCCTGCGGATCGTTCAGCGCAAGGTATCGCGGGTGTTGTTCGACAAACGCGTGATCTCCCTTGACCTTGCCGCCCTCGTGGCGGGTACCAAATACCGCGGTCAGTTTGAAGAGCGGATGAAGGCGATCATGAACGAACTCGAAAAAAACCGCGATGTCATTCTTTTCATAGACGAATTGCACACCATCGTGGGGGCCGGCGGGGCCAGCGGTTCGCTGGATGCAAGCAATATCTTTAAACCGGCCCTCGCCAGGGGTGAACTGCAATGCATCGGGGCATCCACGCTCGACGAGTACCGGATGTATATCGAGAAGGACGGGGCCCTCGACCGCCGATTCCAGAAAGTTATGGTGGATCCGCCAAGCGTGGATGATACCATCAAGATCCTGAACAATATCAAATCCAAATACGAGGATTATCATAACGTGAATTATGATGACGAGGCGATCGATGCCTGTGTGAAACTTAGCGACCGCTATGTGACAGACCGGCTTCTTCCCGACAAAGCCATTGATGTGATGGATGAAGTGGGTGCCCGGGTACACCTGAAAAATATCAACGTACCACAGAATATCGTTGACCTCGAACAAAAGATCGAGGATGTGAAAAATGAAAAGAACAAAGTGGTAAAGAGCCAGAAATTCGAGGAGGCCGCCTCCCTGCGGGATACTGAAAAACGACTGCAGGAAGACCTGGAGAAAGCCAAGCACGAGTGGGAAGAGGAAAGCAAGCACAAGCGTTTTCCAATAGGGGAAGAAGATATCGCCGAAGTGGTGAGTATGATGACGGGAATTCCTGTCAAGCGGATGGTGCAGGCCGAAACGGATAAACTGCGTCGCATGGCAGAAGACATGCGTGGCATGGTGGTCGGGCAGGATGAAGCGATCCTCAAAGTGGTCAAAGCCATCCAGCGGAACCGGGTGGGGTTGAAGGATCCCAAAAAACCTATCGGGACCTTTATCTTCCTCGGACCAACCGGGGTGGGTAAGACCGAGCTTGCCAGGGCCCTGGCGCGTCATATGTTCGACTCGGAGGATTCACTGATCCGGATCGATATGAGTGAGTACATGGAAAAGTTTACCGTCAGCCGCCTGATCGGGGCGCCTCCGGGTTATGTGGGATATGAAGAAGGAGGCCAGTTGACGGAAAGAGTGCGCCGCAAACCCTACAGCGTGATCCTGCTCGACGAGATAGAGAAAGCGCACCCGGATATATATAATATCCTGCTGCAGGTACTTGACGACGGCCAGCTTACCGATGGACTGGGCCGGAAGGTAGATTTTAAGAATACCCTGATCATCATGACCTCCAATATCGGGGTCCGCCAGTTGAAGGATTTTGGTACAGGGGTGGGATTCACCACCTCTTCCAAGATGGAGAATGAGGATGAAGCCAATAAGGCGGTGATTGAAAAGGCCCTGAAAAAAACCTTTTCTCCCGAGTTCCTGAACCGGATTGATGATGTGGTGATATTCAACAGCCTGACCAAGGATCATATCTTCAATATAATCGACATCCTGATGAAGGGAGTGCTGAAAAGACTGGCAGCCCTTGGATTCAGCCTGGAGCTTACCGAAGAGGCCAAATCTTTCCTTGCTGACAAGGGCTATGACCAGGCCTTTGGTGCCCGTCCGCTTCACAGGGCCATACAGAAGTACCTTGAAGACCCGCTGGCGGAAGAGATCCTGAACCTGAACGTCAAGGCCGGGGATGTACTGATTGCGGATGCGGATAATGAAAATGGCAAACTTAAATTCTCCTTTAAAACAAGGGCCGGGGAGAAGTCGGAAGCATAGGATACTGTTTTTTGAAATATTTGAGGAGCTCCAGTAAAGGGGTTCCTTTTTTTATGATGTATGGAGAAAAGAGAAAGCGGTCGTGATACAATTTACAGGTTCCCCCATATCAGGGCAAAGGAAAAGAGAGTCCGTCTTTAATCGTAATTTCGAAGCTCCGACATGTCCAAAAAAATCATCATCACCATCGACGGCTGGTCGAGTTGCGGAAAGAGCACCCTGGCGAAGCAACTGGCCCGTGAACTGGGCTATGTATATGTCGACAGCGGGGCCATGTACCGGGCCATCACACTTTATTTTCTGAGAAACCATGTGGATTGGACAGATCCGGTCCAGGTGGCACAAGCCCTGCAGAGCATCAATCTTGAATTCGTCTTCAATGCGGCCACCCAGTCCAGTGAAATTTATTTAAATGATGAAAATGTGGAATACCTGATCCGCGACATGGTGGTGGCGGAGAAAGTGAGCGATGTGGCCGCAATCAGGGAAGTGCGGGCTTTTGCGGTGGCCCAGCAGCAGAAGCTGGGTGCCCGCAAGGGGATCGTGATGGATGGCCGGGATATCGGCACCGTCGTTTTCCCGGAAGCTGAGCTCAAAATTTTTATGACGGCGGATAATGCCATCCGGGTGGAACGCCGGTTCAGGGAACTTTATGCCAAAAACCCGAATATAACCATCGAAGAGGTCAAGAACAACATTGAAATGAGGGATTATATAGATTCGAACCGGGAGATCAGCCCGCTCCGGCAGGCAAAGGACGCCCTGGTCCTCGATAATACCCGGTTGACCGAGCAGGAACAGTTTGAAAAAGCCCTGGTCTGGGTCAGGGAACGGGTAGGGGAAAAAAAATATTCCTGAATGCTTGCAAATGACTGAAACGCTTTATACTTTAGCAGACTGATTTGCCCATAAAGCAGTCTTTCCTTCCAACCTTCCCATTTCGAAAAGCCGACAAAACAGATCCCATTCTCTTCTGAAAACCTGATTATCAGGATTTTATCTATTTGTCGTATTGAACCCCTGGTAGTATTATCTATCCAATCTCTCTTGAAGCTGCAATAAATCCTGCTATTCCGGAAAACTTCCGAATTCCAATCTATTGAATGCCGCAAGGTCCAACCATGAATCACCACCTGAGCGTGGATGAAATGATTCATCATATATCACTGCGAAAGCAGTATTCCGTAACATGAATAATTTGTTTAATTAAAAACCTTGAAGCATGAAAAAGATTTTACTATTAATGGGTTTATTTGTGGCGATTTCTGCCCAGGCCCAGAAAGAAGTTGTTTTAAATGAAATTGTTCCGGATCCTAGCGGAAACAATGAAGAGTACATCGAACTGTACAACACAACAGGAAATGCAATCAACCTGGATTGTTATACGCTGGTTGCGTATGACTTTTCTTCAACTAATGGTGGTGTCTGGACCTATAATCTTCCGAACATAACCATTCAGCCTTTCGGATTTGTAGTTTTCGCATCAGCTAAACCTATTGATTACAAATGCACAACTAAGGATTCAGCCACTTTCCACAGTTGGAATGATTTACAAAATTCAACAGCAGGTTTAGCTTATTACCCCAGAGTTGCCAATGGAAATACCTTTGGTACCCCAACAGTTGGGCAACCTACAACCAATTTTATTCCCGTTTCCGGTGGTAATTCAGCCGCCATGGCCATCATGCTTTTTAAAGGCGACGGAACCCTGGTCAATGGATTCTTTACTAACAATAGCGGTGTATTGCCTGCAGAAATACTTTCACTATCCGACTTAACCGGTTTCCCAATCCCAGCAGATGCAGGAAGTGGCTGTAGCGCAACTACATCATTGCAATTTAACACGATCCAAGCTCCCCAGGCTGAAGTACTTGATGTGCAGCAGGCGGTGGGTGCAAATAATAACTATCACAGGTTAAGGGATGGTATCTGTGGTGAGTGGGTGAAAGGCCAGACATGTAATAACCCTCTTGAATTTACTCCCGGAAGTAAGAATTCCACTGCCCCCCCGCCGAGTACCTCTCCGGATATAACCACCGCAGCTCTTGAGCTGGGATGCGGTAATACGGGTGGCGGATTTCAATCTACCTGGAAAGTAAGTGTAACTATTACAGCTGTCGATTTATTGCCTGCAAAAGTTTATGTATATAATGATAACGATAAGAACGGAGCTCTTACTGGCCCGGATGCTCCAGCAGTATTTGTAGGTGATTACCTGGTAACTGATTTAGGTAATACAGTTTTCTATAATGTAAACCTTAACAAAGGTTCTGCCGCCATTGTACAGGTGATTACAGCCGCTGGATGCCTGGAAATAGTAAGTGTCAATCCTACATCATGTTCACCTCTGCCAGTTCAATTCAAGTCGTTTACAGCTACACGAAACCAGACAAGTGTACTACTGAAATGGGAAACAGCTAGTGAGAAAAACAACTCTGGTTTTGCAGTGGAGCGGAATGTAAACGGCTCCTGGGAGCAAATTGCCTGGGTTCCGAGCCAGGCGGCCAATGGCAACAGTGATGTCCTGCTGGCTTATACATATATGGATTACAACAATATCAAAGGGATCACTCAGTATCGGATCCGCCAGGTCGATATCGATCAGAAGTCAATGTTCAGCGCTATTCGTTCAGTACGTGGCGAAGGTCAGTTGGGTAAAACAATCGTATATCCCAACCCGACCAATAACGGCCGGGTGAATATCGTCTTTGATGATGCCTCCATGACACGGGAAATATCCGTGATGGATATGAGCGGCCGTGTGGTCCGCCAGATCAGGTCCATCACAAACAATAATATTACTATCGAGAACCTGAACCCGGGCATGTATACGATTCGTATTGTGGGCCTGGAAACCGGTGAGCAGGCTGTGCATAAGGTCGTAGTGAACAAACGCTAAATGCTCAGGGTTTTTAATTAAACCTCAGGGGATGGCTTCGGCTGTCCCCTTTTTTTATTTGGACAAAGAGGTAATTGATTTTAATTTTTTTAAAATCTGCATAAAGACCTGGAAACGGGGATCAAAAATCAGGGTATTCAGAAAAAAACCTCCTGGATGCTTGCAGATACCCGTAGTATTTGTTAGGTTTGTAGTCGAATCACTACAGAGCGTACTCCAAACCTACCGTTCCGAAAAGCCCCATTTATCCAATCCTCACCTGGTTATGTTTTCTGATTAGAATACAGCCTTATTGCTCTGGCTGTTATAACTGCAGTACGTAGATCTAATTCTGTTATTGTAAATGTGATCCCCCGGGGCTTTCCCGTCGGATCTCATTTCACCCGATTTCCATTCCTAATTGAATGCCACAGGGTCCTTCCCGTGAATCACCACATAAAGTGGATGAAATGATTCATCATAAACCGTCGCGAAAGCGATGTCTGTAATTATGTAAACTGTAAACTTTAAACCTTGTAGCATGAAAAAGATTTTATTTTCAATCGGATTTTTCATTCTAGCATTTGCAGGCAACAGCCAGACCGTGCTGAATGAAATCTATGTTTTGCCCGGTAATGGCAAGTCGGAATTCTTTGAACTGTACAACAATAGTACCAATCCCGTACCTCAAAGCGTTGACTGCTATACCATTCTTACTTATTGGGAGTCTGGTGCTAATAAGGGCTGGTACGTATTGGATTTGCCGAACCTGAGTATTGGCCCCAAAGGGTACTTTGTAGGGGCCGCAGCCGACCCGTTCAATACCCAAAGCACGACCAACAGTGTAGCCAATTTTAACTGGAATGATCCCAGTTTCCGTAACGGCAGTTCAGGAGGGTCACTTACCAAATGGCAGGTAAACGGAACATCTTACACAGATGTTTCCGTAACCATTCCTGCTACCTTGAATGATTTGTTTTTTGGCGGTAACGGTAAAGATTACGTTGTACTTGTATTTGTAGACGGCTTTTTTAATAATGGGTTTATCGGGGGATCAAGCAGTCCGTTGCTGGATCAGTCCACCATCGGTTCTCCCTTACCCCCTGTCTTGTCTGTACCTACCAGTTGTGGTGGTCAAGTGGTTCAATTGAATGTTGATTTCACGCAGTTGGGTGCTATGGAGAATGTTATTTCACAGCCGGGTAGCGATAATGGTTATGCGCGTACCAGTGATGGCAAATGCGGTGCCTGGGCAAAAACTTCTGCTTCTGTAAACCACACCCCTGGTGTTACGAATGGTAGTGCAGCAGGCTTAACCGGTTCACTGACTACGGCTCAGGAAGTGCTGCAATGTAATACTGGCCCTGGCGTATCTCAGGTAACGTATAATATTACTGGTGTTTCCGGTGATGCATCTGAAGCTGCTGATTTTCCAGTTGAAGTTCAGCTTTACTATGACTTTGGGACAATAGGTCAATTGGACGGCGCGGATGTTTTACACGATTTTCATATTGATAATGCCATTGCAGACCCCGCTTATACGTTTACTATCGCCCAGACCCAATATGTAATCCTGGTATATAAAACGGCGCGGGGCTGTTTTGACAAGGTGGTTTCAGTTCCTAATGGTTGTTTACCCCTGCCGGTTTCTTTTAAATCTTTCACCGCCACCCGCAGTCAGTCAAATGTACTTCTCAAATGGGAGACAGCTTGGGAACAGAACAATGCCGGTTTTGCCGTCGAACGGAATGTAAACGGGGCCTGGCAACAAGTAGGTTGGGTCGCTACCCAGGCTCAGAACGGGAATAGCGATGTAATGCTTTCTTATACATTCATGGATAATAACAATATCAAAGGCATCACCCAGTACCGGATCCGGCAGGTGGATATCGACCAGAAATCGACTTACAGCGCCATCCGTTCGGTACGCGGCGAAGGCCAGATCGGCAAAACCATCGTGTACCCCAACCCGAGCAATAACGGAAAGGTTAATGTGGTATTCGAAGACGCTTCCGTCACACGGGAGATCGCTGTCTCCGATATGAGTGGTCGTGTAGTTCGCCAGATAAGAGGTATTTCAAACAACAACATCACCATCGAAAACCTGAATCCGGGTATGTATACCATCCGCATCATCGCGGTGGAAACCGGTGAGCAGGTGGTCCAGAAGATCGTGGTGAATAAAAAATAATGCTCAGGGTTTTTAATTAAACCTCGGGGGATGGCATCTGCTGTCCCCCTCTTTTTTGCCCGATCATTTGTTTACCGGGCAATCTTTTTTAAATTGAGCCGTGCAATACCGCTCCAGCCCTACCACCCGCCTTCTGCAGCCGATCATCCTGCTGCACCTGATTATCCTGACAGGCATAATCGGTTTCATGCTGATCGAACACCTGGGTGTGCTTGATGCGGTGTATATGACCACCATTTTTATTACCACCGTTGGCTACGGGGATTACCCCCTGTCCGATGCCGGGCGGGTATTCAGCATCTTCCTCCTGGTTACCAGCTGGGCCACCTTCGCTTTTGTGATTGCACGGATCACCCAGTTTGTGCTTAACGGTGAGATTCACCAGTATTTTTTAAACCGAAAACGTATGAAACTAATCGCGAGCATGAGTAACCATGTTATTTTATGCGGGTTTGGCCGGAACGGGCAACAGGCATCGAATATCCTCCGTTCACATAAAGTGCCGTTTGTGGTGATCGAAAAAAATCAGCACCTGGTCGAAAAGCTTCAGTCGCATGAAATAAACCTGGTCTACCTGGAAGGGGATGGTACCGATGATGAAGTGCTTCGGTCTGCAGGCATAGAACGGGCCAGGGCACTTATCACCACCCTCCCGGTGGATGCCGATAATGTATTTATCGTACTCTCCGCCCGCTCCCTGAACCCGGAACTTAATATCATCAGCCGGGCCTCCGAATACAGTTCAGTGGCCAAGCTTCGCAAGGCAGGCGCAAACAATGTGATCATGCCGGATTTTATCGGGGGCACCCACATGGCCACCCTGGTCTCCAAGCCGGATGTGGTGGAATTCATAGATTTTCTTTCCGGGGAGCAAGGCCACTCCATCTTCATGGAGGCGGTGGGTTTTGAAGAGCTTCCCCCCACCATCCGGGCACAGAGCCTTGGCGAGATCATGGACTGGAAACACACCGGGGTAAACTGTGTCGGGATCAAGGATGAAGTGGGCCGGTTTATCATCAACCCGCCTTCCGACACGCGGCTGCAGGATAAAATGAAGATTCTTGTACTGGGCACCCGGGAACAGATCCTGAAAATGAAATCCAACCTCAAAGCCGGGTAAACAGGTTATCCTCCTCTATTGAACTTTTGTTACACTGAGCAGCTCCACTTCGAAAACCAGGGTGGATCCGCCAGGGATGGGGCCATAATCAAAGGCGCCGTAGGCCAGGTTATAAGGAATATAAAACTTGTATTTGGAGCCCGGTGTCATAAGTTGCAATCCTTCGGTCCAACCGGGTATAACGCCGTTGAGAGCAAATGTGATGGGTTGTCCCCGGTCATATGAATTATCGAAAACGGTGCCATTGAGCAAAGTCCCGCGGTAATGGCAGGTGACACTGTCTTTAGCTGTGGGTTTTTCGCCTGATCCTTCGGTCAGCACCTCGTACTGCAGACCGGTAGCGGTGGTTTTCACTCCGGGCTTTTTACCGTTTTGTGCAAGAAATACAGTACCGGAGTCCATTCGGGGTTTTGATTTCTCAGACTGGATACGGCTCATATAATCATTCATACATGTATTCGCCGTGTTCTCGTCAAAAAGGGTCTTTTTCCCGCTCATGACATCATTGATGGCCCTGTTCACCAGGGAGCTGTTGATATTTTTGATGCCCTGTTGTTTGTAAAAGTTTGCAACGCTCATCCCGATGGCATAACTGGCTGAATCGGTAATGTTTTTCAATACCGGCTGGGCGGGTTTGACCGGGGTTTTGCCGGGCTGGGAAAAGGCAACAAGAGTCAGGATACAGGAGAATAAAAAAAGGACCGACTTTTTCATGCGTTTGATTTAAGTGCGCAAAAATACAGGTTGCGCGGGGAAATAATGCATCTTCAATTCCCATTATATTATTAAAATCAGCCTGTCTATTTTGAAAACCGGATCACTTTTTCCGGGAACCGGGCGGCGTATCCATGGATGATATTCCGGATAAAACTGTTTTCCCTGTAAACGGTCATATGCGGCTTCAGGGTTTTAGGGTCGGATACGGGGATGTCTTCAGGGATATATCCCATTCCGTAAAATTCTCCCTCACAAACCAGGATACAGGACCGTTCGTTTCCGTTCAGGCCCCTGTCGACCACGGCAAAGGAAGGCATGGATTCGAGGGATGTACAGGCTTCTTCAACCCTTTTGTTATAATGCACGGGTTTTTCGAGTTGTTCACAGGCGCCCAGGCACAGTTCTTCTTCCATTGCCACACATCGTTCCCCTTCCTTTTGCATGAAGCAGAGTTTGGGGCATAAGTTATAGCGCCGGATAAGATTCCGGAGTACCGCGTGACCATCAGCCAGGTAATGAAAGGTATAAAGCGGGTGAAGACGTTTTCTGTTTTTATCGATCGCCAGCCGGTAATACCCGTTTTGGTCTTCAAACCGGAAGATCCCGTACACATCTTCCCGTCTTTTCTGGGAAGAGTTGAAGGCAGGCCATTTTTGTTTGATCTCGGCCGACTCGAGGATGCAGGCCATCAGTTCGGTGGCACAGTCGCGGTAACTGATGGCATACACATGTTGCATAAAGTTCTGTTTCTGCCGGCTCTCAGAGTTGTTGCTGAAATGACTGTTTACCCGGTACCGGAGATTACTGGCTTTACCCACATACACCACTTTCCCTTTTTCATTATGAAAATAATAAACACCGGGGGTATAAGGCAGGGCTTCAAAATGTTCTTTCGGGACGTTCGGTGGGAGGATCCATTCCTTGGAATTACGCCGCAGGCTTTTTTCAATATGCTGTTCACGGTCGTTTTCCAGCAGCAGGTGAAATACCTGTGTGGTAGCTTCTGCATCACCCCCGGCCCGGTGTCGTTCCCGGATCGCAATGCCCAGGGACTGGCACAACCGGCCAAGACTGTAAGAAGGGAATCCGGGGAAGATCTTCCTGCTGAGGCGTACGGTACAAAGTTTTTTTGATTGAAGGTCAAATCCCGACTCCCGGAGATGGCTTTTGACAAAAGAATAATCAAAGCTCACATTGTGGGCGATAAAGATCCGGTCCTGCAGCAGGTTGTAAATATTTTCAGCCACCTCTTCAAACCGGGGAGCTTTCTCGACCATTTTATCGGTGATCCCGGTCATGGCTGAAATATAAGGGGGGATCGGCTGGCCGGGGTTTACCAGGGTCTGGTAGGTTCCCGTAACTGCTTTCCCGTCGGTCAGGTAAACCGCGATTTCCGTGATCCCGTTGGCCGCGGCATAACTTCCGGTAGTTTCGATATCCACAATGGCGTACATACGGGTTGTTTCTTTTTTCCGGATCAGTTTAAAGGAGAATCACGAACCGGGCAATAAATTTCGTATTATTTTTAATTATGTCAATTCCCGATGAGCGCTTTAATATGTTCCGGAACCGTCTTGTAAAAGTATTCCGGCACCTGGGCCGCCAGGCGCGCCGTGCAGGGGTGAGTTGTTACCGGGTTTATGATCATGATTTGCCGGAATTTCCGTTTTGCATCGAATTGAACGGGGAAAAAATCTACATGGCGGAATACCGGCGCCGTCACGGGATGACGGAATCTGAACACAACAGCTGGCTGGAAAAATGCCTGATGACTGCGGCTGAAGTCCTGGGAACTCAGCCAGGGGATATCTTCCTGAAACTGCGTCAGCGAAAACCCGGTCGCCTGGGACAATACCAGAAATTCGGTGAGATTCAACATGTGTTTGAGGTTTTGGAGAACGGGTTAAAATTCATAGTGAATCTCAGTGACTATCTCGATACAGGCCTTTTTCTCGACCACCGGAATACCCGGCAAATGGTTCGGGAAAAGAGCAAGGGGAAAAAAGTACTGAACCTGTTTGCCTATACGGGATCATTTTCAGTATATGCGGCAGCGGGAGGCGCTGCAGAAGTCGTGACAGTCGATCTTTCCAAAACCTACCTCGAATGGGCCGGGCGAAACCTGGCGATAAACGGCTATGAAGATCCCGTCCGTTATCCGTTGGTACATGCGGATGTAAAGCAATATCTTAAAATGATCCCGCCGGAATCATTTGATCTCATCATCATGGACCCGCCCACGTTCAGCAACAGCCAGCGGATGGCCGATATTCTTGATATCCAGCGCGACCATGCGGAACTGATCAATGATTGCCTGGTTTTACTACGGAAAGACGGGTTGCTTTATTTCAGCACGAATTACAGGAAGTTTATCCTGGATACCGGGAAAATAAAGGGTGCATCGGTCAGGGATATTACACGAACCACCACACCCTTCGATTTTGAAGGACGGCTTTTCCGCAGCTGTTACCTTTTTTCGAAATAAACAGCAGACCGGGTCCGGCGGCACATCAAAGCGTCTTGAGCACTTCGTTCATACTTCTCACGGCATCCGCGCTTTTGTTGAAGGCGGCTTGTTCCGTTTCATTCAATTTGAAGTCGAGGATCCTTTCCCATCCGTTTCGGCCAATAACCACAGGAACGCCAAGGCAGATATCTTTTTGTCCGTATTCCCCGTCCAGGGCAACACAGCAGGTAAAAAGTTTCTTTTCATCACGCAGGATGGATTCCACCAGGGCGGCGCCTGCTGCTCCGGGGGCATACCAGGCCGATGTGCCGATCAGTGCAGTGAGGGTTGCTCCTCCCACCATGGTATCTTTCACGATTTTTTCCTGTTGTTCGGGGGTCAGGAAATTTGTGACCGGTGTGCTGTTCCAGGTGGCCAAACGGATCAGCGGTATCATCGTGGTGTCGCCATGTCCGCCAACAACAACGGCATTCAGATCGGCGGGACTGCAGCCAAGATGCTGGCTGAGCTGGTATTTGAAACGGCTGCTGTCGAGCGTGCCGCCCATACCGATTATCCGGTTCTTGGGAAGACCGGTTGACTGAAGAGCCAGGTAGGTCATGGTATCCATCGGATTGCTGATCACGATGATGATCGCGTTGGGGGAGTGCTTCAGGATATTCTCACAAACCCCTTTTACAATACCCGCGTTCACCCCGATCAGTTCTTCGCGGGTCATCCCGGGCTTCCGGGGTAAACCGGATGTGATCACCACCACATCGCTGTTCGCGGTTTTGGAATAATCGTTGGTGCTGCCGGTGATCCGGGTGTCAAAACCCAGTAGGGTAGCCGTCTGCATCATGTCCTGGGCCTTTCCTTCTGCAATACCTTCCTTGATGTCGAGCAGGACCAGTTCATTACATAATTCCTTACGGGCGATGTTATCCGCGCAGGTGGCGCCTACCGCACCGGCGCCTACAACAGTTACTTTCATATGAAAAATTTATAGTTGGAGATAAAAAATGGCCTTTATGGGTCGGGCAAAGTTAAGGGATTGACTCCCTTCCGGAATCAGATATGGCTCAGTTGTCCGACTGATCCGGTACCTTTTATTTACCAAACGCTTTGAGGATCTGTGCTGCCGGGATTCCCCCGTCGTAGCCCCCGATCAGTTCTTTCCATTCATTATACAGGGCGATAAAGGGCATCCTGTTTACCTGGAAAAAATGCATCAGGAAAAATCCCGGGTCAAAAGCCATGACCACGTTCCGGTGCCCCCCGGGCATAAACCTGTCACGGAAGACCTGCAGGGAATCAAAATGCATGGATGTGGCCATGATGATGTGGATGTTTTTGAATTTATCCTGGCTGGCCGTGATTTCTTCCGCAATTTTCTGGCAATGCTCGCATTTGGGGTTGAAATACATCAGCAGAACCGGTGTTTTTTTGGGAAGATCGTCTTTCTGGTAGACTGTTGTGCTATCGGCCAGCAGGAGTTTTACCGGGGGGAAATAAGGGACTTTTTTATAAGGCGGAAGATCATTATTCTGTGCCATGCATGGCAGGCTTAGGAGGACAGCCAGTCCCAAACTGAGCAATGTTTTCATGCCTCAAAGAAAACATATTTTAAGGGGATGTTCGATATACGGGGGTTAATAATTCCCTATTTGCCGGGCATGGCAGCGGTCATTTCAGCTTTGCCATGCGGCTTTCCTGCCTTATCTTTGCCGCCTCAAAAAAGAATGATATGGCAAACACATCAGACATCAGCAGGGGCATGATCCTGAACCTGGACGGCAGTTTATACAGTGTGGTGGAGTTCGGGGAAAATAAGACTGCCCGGGCTGCTGCAAAAGTGTGGGCGAAACTGAAGGGGGTGGATAATAACCGTTCGATCGAAAAGACCTGGAATTCCGGGGATACCATTTACCCGGTGCGGGTGGAGCGCCGGTATTACCAGTTCCTTTATAAGGATGATACCGGATATAATTTCATGGATAACGAAACATTTGAGCAGGTAGCGCTTCAGGAGCAGATGATCGATGCACCTCAATATCTCAAGGAAGGCCAGGAAGTGGGGGTTCTGATCAATACAGAGAACGAACAGGTCCTTGGCGCTGAACTCCCTGACAAAATTGTATTGCAGGTTACCTATACCGAACCGGGACTCCGTGGTGATACCGCCACCCGGACACTGAAACCGGCTACCCTTGAAACCGGAGCCACGCTTGGCGTTCCGTTGTTCGTGAATGAAGGAGAGTTGATTCGTATCAACACCAAGACCGGGGAATATGTGGAAAGAGTAAAAGAGTAACCAAGAATAAACATTTAAAATGGCCTGAAATCAACCGATTTCGGGCCATTTTAGCCTAAAATTCCGTCAAATCGGGCCAAAATCGGCAAAAAATCATAGAATTGCTGAAATTCCTTTTATTACCTTAGTTCTCTTCCAAAAGCCAGCAAGTACATACTAAACCAAAACTGATTTTTAAATTGAAAAACATGGACTTCAAGCAAATCCAGGAATTGATCAAAATGGTCAATAAGTCAAATATTGGCGAACTGACCGTCGAGCAAAAAGATTTCCGCGTAACCATCAAGCAAAAAGAAGAACATGTAACCCAGGTGGTATCCGCAGCGCCCATGCAGGCAGCTCCGGTTCAGTATGCTCCCCCGGCAGCAGCGCAACCTGCAGCTGCACCGGCTCCTGCCCAGGAAAAGGCCAAAGCCGAACCGGCGGCAGCTGCCAATACCGTTACGATCAAGAGCCCGATGATCGGCACTTTTTACCGCAAATCCTCTCCTGATAAGCCGAACCTGGTAGATGTGGGCAGTGATGTGGCACCCGGTACCGTGGTATGTGTTATCGAAGCGATGAAACTCTTCAACGAAATAGAAAGCGAGGTCAAGGGCAAGATTGTAAAAGTGCTGGTAGATGACGCATCACCTGTTGAATACGACCAGCCTCTCTTCCTGGTGGAACCTGCCTGATCCGGGCGGTCCTTCCTTATTTGAATCACCAATTATTCATTGTTAATCATTCATTGTGTTTAAAAAAGTTCTGATTGCTAACCGGGGCGAGATCGCATTACGGGTCATTCGGACCTGTCGGGAGATGGGTATCAAAACGGTTGCGGTCTATTCCACGGCCGACCGTGATAGTCTGCATGTTAAATTTTCCGACGAAGCTGTTTGTATCGGACGTCCCCAAAGTGCCGATTCATACCTGAATATCCCACATTTGATGGCTGCGGCTGAAATCACAAATGCCGATGCCATCCATCCAGGATACGGGTTTCTTGCTGAAAATGCGAAATTCTCCCAGATATGCAATGATCACGGCATAAAATTTATTGGCCCTACGGGCGATATGATCAACGCCATGGGAGATAAGATCACGGCCAAGGAAACCATGATCAAGGCCGGGGTTCCGGTGGTGCCCGGTGGCGAAGGACTTTTACAAAGTTTTGATCATGCGCTTGGGATGGCCCGCGAGATCGGGTATCCGATCATGATGAAAGCCACGGCCGGCGGGGGCGGAAAAGGAATGCGGCTGGTGTGGGAGGAAAGTGAACTTGAACGAGCCTATAATTCCGCGAAGGCAGAAGCAGCAGCCGCGTTTAAGAATGACGGATTGTATATGGAGAAATTCGTGGAGGAACCCAGGCATATTGAGATACAGGTCGCCGGGGACCAGTATGGAAACGTGTGTCATCTCAGCGAGCGGGATTGTTCCATTCAACGTCGTCACCAAAAACTGGTAGAAGAATCTCCTTCACCCTTTATGACAGACGAACTGCGTCAAAGGATGGGAGAAGCCGCACGAAAAGCTGCACAAGCCATCAATTATGAAAGTGTAGGTACGGTAGAGTTCCTGGTTGACAAACACAGGAACTTCTATTTCATGGAAATGAATACCCGGATCCAGGTGGAACACTGTGTAACGGAAGAAGTCATCAATTTTGACCTGATCAAGGAACAGATCAAGATCGCCATGGGTGAGAAGATCTCAGGCCAGGATTATATTCCCCAAATGCATGCCATCGAGTGCCGGATCAACGCGGAAGACCCGTATAACGATTTTCGTCCATCTCCCGGCAAGATCACGGTATTGCATCAGCCGGGCGGACACGGGGTTCGGGTCGACAGTCATGTTTATGCCGGGTATGTGATCCCGCCGTATTATGATTCTATGATCGGGAAACTCATCACCGTGGCTCAAACCCGGCCGGAAGCGATCCAGACCATGTACCGGGCCCTGAGTGAGTATGTGATCGAGGGAGTGAAAACGACCATCCCGTTCCATCTTCAGCTTATGCAGGATGAACGATTCCGCAGCGGGGACTTCAACACCAAGTTCCTGGAAGGGTTTGAGTTGAAATAAAATTAAACAAAATAGTTTCGGCAGTTTTGTGTCGATAAAAAACCCCGCAGTTGCGGGGTTTTCACTTTTCAAGCAGTCTAATTTTTATCTCAGGAATAGCATCTCCCGGTATTTCGGCAGGTGCCATTCACGGTCATCGACAAGCAGTTCCAGTTTGTCGACATGATACCGTATATCATCGAAGTATTGGTCTTTTACCTGCGACTGGTAGGCGATGGCCTTGCTGCGGGTGTTGTCCATGTTGTTGCAGACCTTTCTGCTTTCGATCATTTTCTCTACCAGGTCGCTGGTTTTGTTGATATGCTCGGAGATCTTTTCAAGGATCTGCTTCTGGTTGGTGTAGGCTGTTTCCGGAAGCCCGGCATCCTTGAGTCCGCGAATATTACCTGCTAGAAGATTCTGATACCTGATTGCCGCCGGCAGGACGTGGCTGGTGGCTAGTTCACCCATGATCCGGCTTTCGATTTGGACTTTCTTGATGTATTTTTCCAGTTCGATCTCGTGACGGGCTTCCAGTTCATCGTGTGTATATACGTTATTGTTTTCAAACAGGCTCTTGGCTTTGTCGGTAACCATCGCATCCAGGGCAAGCGGAGTGGTTTTCACATTTGGTAATCCTCTTTTTTCCGCTTCCAGTGCCCAGGATTCACTATAGCCGTCACCTTCGAAAAGTACTTTTTCGCTTGCGACCACATATTCCCGGATCGTATGCATGATGGCAATCTCTTTTTTCTCGCCTTTTTCAATCAATGCATCCACATCTTTTTTAAATTGCTTCAATGTTTGCGCCATGATTGTATTCAGTGCGGTCATGGCATTGGCACAATTGGCTGAAGATCCGACGGCCCGGAATTCAAATTTGTTCCCGGTAAAAGCGAATGGAGAAGTCCGGTTCCGGTCGGTATTGTCCATCAGCAGTTCGGGAATGCTCTTGTGTATATCGATTTTCAGGAGGCTTTCATCCGTTTCATCCATTTTCTCTGTAACCCGCTCTTTTATCTCTTTCAGCACGTTGCTCAGGTAATCACCGATAAATACCGAGATGATCGCCGGGGGGGCTTCGTTGGCACCCAGGCGGTGATCGTTGGGTGCAGAGGCAATGGAGGCCCGCAGGATATCGGAATAATCATGAACCGCCTTGATGGTGTTTACAAAGAAGGTCAGGAACATCAGGTTGGTCTTCGGGGTCTTGCCCGGGGCCAGCAGGTTTACGCCGGTGTCGGTCGCCATACTCCAGTTATTGTGTTTCCCGCTTCCGTTGATCCCCGCAAAAGGTTTCTCATGAAGCAGTACCCGGAGGTTGTGACGGCGGGCAACGCGTTCCATCACATCCATGAGTAAGGAGTTGTGATCCACCGCCACGCTCACTTCCTCGAAGATGGGTGCACACTCATATTGGGAAGGGGCCACTTCATTGTGCCTGGTGCGCAGGGGGATACCCAGTTTGTAGGATTCGGTTTCGAAATCGCGCATGTATGCATATACTCGTTCCGGGATCGATCCAAAATAATGGTCTTCCAATTGCTGATTCTTTGCTGACAAATGCCCGAAAACGGTACGCCCCGTCATAACCAGGTCGGGCCTGGCGTTAAACAGAGCTTCATCCACCACAAAATATTCCTGTTCCCATCCAAGTGTGGGGGTAACGCGGGAAACATTCTTATCAAAATAATTGCACACGTCAACAGCCGCTTTGTTCAGGGCGTCCAGTGCTTTCAGCAGGGGAGCTTTATAGTCGAGCGATTCGCCGGTATAGGATACGAAAATGGTCGGGATGCAAAGCGTTTTACCCCTTCCGATCTCCATGATAAAGGGTGGTGAGGAGGGGTCCCATGCTGTATAGCCGCGGGCTTCAAAAGTTGCACGAAGACCACCGCTGGGGAAAGAAGAGGCATCCGGTTCCTGTTGAACCAGGGCGTCCCCTTCAAACTGCTCGATGGGAGTTCCGTCACCTTTCAGCGTAAAAAAGGAATCGTGCTTTTCAGCGGTTGTGCCGGTCAGCGGCTGGAACCAGTGTGTGAAATGGGTAACCCCTTTGCTTTCGGCCCAGGCCCTGATCCCGTTAGCGATCTGGTTGGCCATGTTCCGGTCGATTTTCTGACCGGCTTTGATCGAGGCACTAAGACTTTTGAAAGCTTCATCACTCAGCACCTCTCGGGCGGTTTTTAGGGTAAATACGTTGGAGCCGAATAAACCGGTAATCTTGGATGTCACATCCGGTCGGGGTTCGGAATCTTTCACCAGGTTGTTAAGTGCGGAAAATCGTAATGACATGTGAAGTTATTTTCCGCAAAGCAAATGCATTTGGAATAATTATTCCAATTATTTTATCAAAAAATGGATTTTTAATATAAAAATGGGGAGAAAATGTTATTTTAAAAGTTAGAAAGACAGAAAAGAAGGTATTTTACTCAGATTTAATAATATTATTTTTATTTTTAATATTATTGAAAACAAACTTGTACAAACGCTCCCAATCGGTACTGGCTAACATGGGTACGACCAGTAGAGGCATGATAATGCTCCGATAACGGACTATCGCGCCCAGGTTATTGACGCTGAAGCCTATGGCAAGTAATACCGAAAAGGAAAAGAAAAGGCAAAAAAGGATGAGGTTCCGGGATCGCAGCCCGTTCTTGTGAAGCAGTACGAATAGTATAAAGAGGAACAGGAGTACATTGATCTCAATGGCTGCAGCCAGGGAAAGAATATGCCGCACATCACTGGGATAGGGACGTACGGTAGAGAGATTGATTGCCTGTGGCATATTCTTGAGAAAGCTCCCGGCGGTGGGTTCAAGTTCCCGGATGGGGATGCTGGATTTGCCCCCTTTCAGGCTCATGAATTCTTTTTGCTTATTTACCACGGACTGTGGGAAATCCAGTTGTTGATTGAGATACCGGATATTGAAAAAGAGAAGCCCGAAAACCAGGTACACACCCGTAAAAATAGCCAGGCCGTATTTCTTCCAGCGGGAGGCACAGAGCCAGGCCAGTAGCGCGGGGATGATGATGACCAGGATGAAATTTCTAAACACCAGTAACATCAGCAGACCGATCACCAGTGATAGGATCCGTTTGACTCCCCACCGATTTTCCCGGGTCGCAAAATAAATGCTGTACACCACGAGGCTGATCCCGGTGAAGATCAGGCCTTCCTTGTGCAGACCGCTGGTCCAGTAAAGAAATGAAGGCACCAGGAAAATGGCCAGCAGGATGGTCAGTTTCCTCCCTGGGAATGCGTCATTCATGACCTTGTAGATCGCGATGGCTCCGAACAGGGTCAGGAAAGCATAAAAGATCACGTTCACATAGTAATATCCGAAACTGAAAATGTTAAATACGGAAAACAGTTTGATCAGGACATTCCCCTTGAGGTCGTTCCAGTAAGAGTCATTGCTTTCAAAAAATTTCAGGATACCTCCCTCATAAGGGTCCCTGAACAGGTTGGTCAGGTATTCCCCTGGATTGGTGTAGAGCAGTTTGTATTCCTGGATCCCGCCCGTATGAAATCCCCAGGTGTCCTGCATCTGTGCCAATCCTCCGTAATACAACCCGATCCAACCGTAAAAGATCCCCGCCATTACTTTCAGCAAAAAAATGATGATCAGCTGAGGGTTGCTGAGTTCGGTACCCGTGAAGAATTTCACTTTGGTGACCAGCCATGCAAAGAGAACCAGGTAAGCGACGAACAGCAGATATTCCAACAGTGTAAGGTTTGTTGCGCAAAATAGATATTATTCCCCGAACCTTTGGCCGGGTCGGTTACCCAATAACGGGATGTGCAAAACCAACGGCCGGCATCCCCCGGATTCCGAGCTTCTATTTCCTTAGCTTTGCGGCATGGAAATTACCGTGAAAACCGCTGAGCAGCTTCGACTCACTGCGGATGAATTCGAGCTGATAAAGGAAAAACTGGGCCGGGTCCCGAACTTTAATGAACTCTGTGCCTTTTCAGGCATGTGGAGTGAACACTGCAGCTATAAAAATTCCATCAAATGGCTGAAAACACTTCCCCGGGAGGGGGGGCGGATGCTGGTGAAAGCCGGGGAGGAAAATGCGGGGTTGATGGATATCGGGGACGGGCTCGGGGTCGTGTTCAAGATCGAGTCCCATAATCACCCCTCCGCGATCGAACCTTTCCAGGGAGCTGCCACGGGAGTGGGCGGTATACATCGCGACATTTTCACAATGGGTGCCCGTCCGATCGCTTCACTGAACTCGCTCCGGTTTGGAAATCTTGCGGAAGACAAAACACAGCACCTGCTCTCGGGCGTGGTGCGCGGGATCGGTCATTATGGCAATTGTTTTGGCGTGCCCACCGTAGGTGGTGAAATTTATTTTGATGAATGCTATCATACCAATCCCCTCGTCAATGCCATGAGCGTGGGGATCGTAAAAGCGGGAGAAACCGTTTCGGCGACCGCATTGGGAACCGGGAACCCAGTCATGTTTGTAGGTAGTGCCACGGGAAAAGACGGGATCGGGGGAGCTTCTTTTGCCTCCGCGGACATCACGGAGGAAAGCGCTCAGGACCTGCCGGCAGTACAGGTGGGCGACCCTTTCCAGGAGAAGAAACTGCTCGAAGCCTGTCTGGAAGTGATACAGACCGGCGCCGTGGTGGGAATGCAGGATATGGGTGCGGCGGGAATCATTTGTTCCACTGCCGAAATGAGCGCCAAGGGAGGTGTCGGAATGCGCATTGATCTTGACAAAGTGCCCACCCGACAAAAAAATATGAAGACCTGGGAACTGCTCCTGAGTGAAAGCCAGGAAAGAATGCTCCTCGTCGCACAGAAGGGACGGGAAGAAGAAGTGAAACGGGTTTTTGAAAAATGGGATCTGCCCTGTTCGGTGATCGGCGAGGTAACCGAAAACGGGCTTCTTGATTTTTATATGGAAGGGGAATTGGAAGCTTCCATCCCTGCACATGAACTGGTGTTGGGAGGGGGAGCGCCCCAATACACACGTGAATTCCGGGAACCGGGATACCTGGCCAGGGTTCATGCATTCGATCCTGCTTCCATCCCGGTACCTGACAACCTCCGGACTGTGGCAGAGAAGATCGTAAAACTGCCCTCCATAGCATCCAAGCGTTGGGTCTATCATCAGTACGACAGCATGGTGGGTACAAACAATACCTCCACCAATGCCCCTACCGACGCCGCTGTGGTGCTTGTAAAAGGAACATCCAAGGGGTTGGCCGTAACCACCGACTGCAACAGCAGGTATGTATACGCTGATCCGTACAAAGGGACGATGATGGCTGTCAGTGAAGCTGCCCGCAATATCGTTTGCAGCGGAGGACAACCATTGGGAGTTACCAACTGCCTCAATTTCGGGAACCCTTACGACCCCGAAGTATATTACCAGTTTGTAAATGCCATCAAAGGCATGGGGGAAGCCTGCCGGAAATTTGATACACCGGTAACGGGGGGGAACGTAAGTTTTTACAACCAGAATCCGGACGGTCCTGTTTTTCCCACTCCAACCATCGGGATGGTGGGGCTTCTCGAAGATGTGAACAGGAAAATGACGCTTGATTTCAAGGAAACCGGCCACCTGATCCTCCTGATCGGGGCATCTTCCTCTGATATCAACTCATCTCAGTACCTGGCCAAGATCTGTGGCGTTAAGCAATCCCCGGCACCGCATTTCAACCTCGAAGAGGAACATGCACTGCAACACCGGGTGTCCGAATTGATCCGGAAAGAGCTGATTGAATCGGCTCATGATGTCAGCGAAGGAGGATTGTTTGTGGCCCTTATTGAATCTGCTTTTCACCGGGGTCTTGGTTTTGATGTGGTTGCAGCCGATGCGGATAACCGGAAAGATGCCCAGTGGTTTGGGGAGAAACAAAGCCGTGTGATCGTTACCGTGAAGCCCGAGCACCTGGATGAAGTGAAGATTGTTCTGGGTACCCATCCATACGAGGAACTGGGCGTGGTAACTGCTGGTTCCGTGGAAGTGGACGGGATGGAATGGGGCGAGATCGGGGACTGGCAGTACCTGTATGATACCGCACTGGAGAATTATTTATCAAAAGAGGAGGCCGGTTCGGCACTGAGTTCAATCTGATGCACGGGAATAAAATACTACTGACTGGAGCCGCAGGATTTATCGGCAGTTACCTGCTGGGTTACCTGAACAAACGCGGACATACCAATATTATCCTGTCGGATGATTTTTCCGATCCGGAGAAAACAGGCAACTACAGGTCCAAAAAATATACGGCGGAGATCGACCGGGAAGAGTTGTTTCAATGGCTGGAGGAAGACAACCGGGGAATTGATTTTGTATTTCATCTTGGTGCGAGGACCGATACCACCGAATTTGATTACGAAGTGCACAGGCGACTGAACCTGGAATATTCAAAAAAAATCTGGCAGTATTGTGCGGCAAACAGGGTCCCGCTGGTATATGCTTCTTCTGCGGCAACCTACGGGGCAGGGGAATTGGGTTATTCAGACAGTCATGAGCTGACGGACCGGCTTTCTCCCCTGAACCCATACGGGGTTTCAAAAAATGAATTTGACAAGTGGGCGCTTCGCCAGTCTGACCAACCTCCCTTTTGGGCCGGGCTGAAATTTTTCAATGTTTACGGACCGAATGAATACCACAAGGGCCGTATGGCCAGTGTGATCTTTCATTCTTTCAACCAGGCTAAAGCAACAGGAAAAGTGAAACTTTTCAGGTCGCACCGACCGGATTTCCTGGACGGGCAGCAACTCCGGGATTTTATTTATGTAAAGGATGTGGCCGATGTGTGTGCCTGGCTGATGGAAAATAAAGTGGATTCCGGGATTTACAACCTTGGTACCGGGAAGGCCCGGTCTTTTGAAGACCTGGCCCGGGCTACATTCGCAGGCATGAACCGGGAACCGGTGATCGAGTATATCGATATGCCTGAAGATATCCGGGATAAATACCAGTATTTTACTGAAGCAGACATGCAAAAACTGCGGGATGCCGGGTACACCGCCCCGTTCACCGGTCTGGAAGAGGGCGTGAAGGATTACGTGGCAAACTATCTTGTTCCCCGGCAATATTTCTGATCATCACAGGGATTTCAGTTCGTCACTGAAAAAGGGGATCGTAACCAGCTATCTTACAATTACAAAATAGACAACCTGCTATTATTCTACATTTTTGTAAACTACACCGTCCTTCATTACGAATACGACTTTTCCGAAAGCCTGCGGATCCTGAAGCGGATCCCCGTCCACAGCGATAATGTCAGCCAGTTTACCGAATTCAATACTTCCCAGTTTGTCTTTTTCGCCCAGGAGATCGGCAGCCTGTATGGTAGCGGCCTTAATCGCAGCCATGGGGGGGATACCCGCCTTTATGAGGTAAACAAATTCCAGCCAATTCTTTCCATGCTGGTAAACTCCTGCATCTGTACCAAAGGCAATCTTTACGCCCGCTTTATATGCTTTGGCCAGCGTAATGCTGAGCCTTGGACCGATCTCCAGCGCTTTCGGGGTAATGATATCCGGATAATAACCGGGTTTTTTTGCAGAATCAGCTACGGAGACCCCGGCGGTCAGTGTGGGTACATACCAGGTACCATATTGCCGGAACAGTGCAATGGCTTCGTCGTCCATTAATGTGCCATGTTCAATTGAGTTGACACCAGCCCGGATCGCCCTTTTCATTCCTTCCGCACCGTGCGCATGAACGGCCACCCTGAACCCGTAATCTTTAGCCGTTTCCACAATGGCCCTGATCTCATCTTCCGTAAATTGGGGATTGCTGCCATTTTTAGCAAGGCTCAGAACTCCGCCCGTGGCGGTTATTTTTATAAGATCACTGCCTTCCTTATATCGCTGACGGACAGCTTTCCTGCATTCGTCCGGGCCATTGGCCACCGCGTCCACTGGTCCCGGGTCGCCCATCAGGTCGTGCCGGTATCCGTTGGTCGGGTCCGCGTGACCTCCCGTGGTGGCGATGGACCGGCCGCTTGTATATACACGGGGCCCCTTGATCAATCCCTTGTTTATGGCATTCCGCAACGAGATATTGACCCCGGTGCCCCCGAGGTCCCGAACGGTTGTAAAGCCGGACAAAAGGGTAGATTCAGAGAAACGGACCGACTGAAAAGCAATATCCGCCGGGTTGGAAGTGAATTTTTCGAGGTAGAAACCGGGGTTGGTTTCGTGTTCCATATGTACATGCATGTCGATCCACCCGGGTGTAACCGTCCGGTTTTTCAGGTCGATCACCCGGTCGCCCGGATCAGGCCGGGAAAAGCCTTCATTTACGGACTCGATCCTGTTTTTGGAGACCACAATGGTCATGTTTTTCCGGGGCTCATCCTTATTCCCGTCGATCAGAACCCCGCACCAGATGACAGATCTTTGAGCTGTCATCTGAAAACCGGTAAACAGGAGATAAGCCAGAACCAAAGTCCTTTTCATGAATTAGAATTTCTTCTAAAATACCGGCTTTTTTCCACAAGTTTTCCGGGTAATTTTTGTGCCCCGGATTTTTCTTTTACCTTTACATGACCTCCCGGAATTTTATTGTTTTTCCTTCCGCTGGTCATTCGGACTGGATAATCATCAGCTATTTTACAGCGACGGATCTAATCAAATAACCATTTTATATGGCCAAGTATATTTTTGTTACCGGGGGCGTTACTTCATCATTGGGTAAAGGGATCATTGCCGCTTCCCTGGCCAAACTGCTTCAGGCCCGGGGTCTTCGGGTAACAATCCAGAAATTCGACCCCTATATCAATGTGGATCCCGGAACCCTGAATCCATATGAGCACGGTGAATGTTTTGTAACGGAAGATGGAGCAGAAACCGATCTTGACCTGGGGCACTACGAACGCTTTCTCAATATTTACACCTCACAGAAGAACAATGTTACCACCGGACGAATTTACCAGACCGTAATCAACAAGGAGCGGGAAGGAGCCTATCTGGGTAAAACGGTTCAGGTGGTTCCCCACATTACGGATGAAATAAAAAGGCGGATGAAGCTGTTGGGCCAGAGCGGGGATTACGATATTGTGATTACTGAAATCGGGGGAACCGTAGGTGATATTGAAAGCCTGCCGTTTGTAGAAGCCGTTCGCCAGCTCCAGTGGGAGCTGCCAGAAGAAGATTCCGTGGTGGTACACCTGACCCTGATTCCCTATCTCAAAGCGGCCAAGGAACTTAAAACAAAACCCACCCAGCATAGCGTAAAAATGCTGAGCCAGGAAGGTGTACACCCGGATGTGATCGTTTGCCGGACTGAAAAGACTTTGTCGCCCGAACTCAGGAGAAAGATCGCCCTTTTCTGCAATGTAAAGACCGAGGCGGTAATTGAAGCAGCGGATGCCCCCACAATTTACGAAGTGCCAGTGGCAATGATGCGCGAGGGCCTTGACCTGATCTGCCTGAAGAAAATGAAAATCACTGGCTACCGGGAACCCGAATTGACCAAGTGGAAAGAATTTCTGGACAAACTAAAATATCCCAAGGGTAAAGTAAGTATCGGGCTGATCGGAAAATACATCGAGCTCCAGGACGCGTATAAGTCCATTCTAGAGTCCTTTATTCATGCAGGTGCCATGAATGAATGCAAGGTGGAGATCGTGAATGTTCACAGCGAGTTCATTACTTCCGATAACGTAAGTGAAAAGCTGGCGGGTCTTGACGGGTTGCTTGTGGCTCCGGGTTTTGGTCACAGGGGTGTGGAGGGAAAGATCATTGCGGTCAGATATGCTCGAGAAAACGGAATGCCTTTTTTCGGGATCTGCCTGGGTATGCAAATGGCCGTCATCGAATTTGGGCGGAATGTCCTCGGACTGAAAGATGCCCATTCCACCGAAATGGATCCCGATACAAAGGAACCGGTCATCGACCTGATGGATGAGCAAAAACAAGTGACTGCGAAAGGAGGAACGATGCGACTCGGGGCTTATCCCTGCACCCTCAAGGAAGGGACCCTGGCTGCTTCCATCTATGGAACCCTGAATATCAGCGAACGGCACCGTCATCGTTGGGAATTCAACAACAGGTACCTGGAACAATATGAAAAGGCCGGCATGATCGCAAGCGGAAAAAACCCGGGAACCGGGTTGGTAGAGATCATCGAATTGACCGGACATCCCTTTTTTATCGGGGTACAGTACCACCCCGAGCTGAAAAGCACAGTGGAAAACCCCCAGCCGGTTTTTGTTCATTTTGTAAAAGCCGCCAAAGTTTTTGCCGAGAAAAGGACCGGGAACCGCAACACCCATATGCAGAAGGAAATGATCTGACCTGCAAGCTTTTGATAATTAATCAAAAGGAACTTCCATAGTGGGGCGTATTGCATGCTATTTCAGGGGTCTACTCCCGCCTCTTTCCCTATCTTTGCCCTCTTTAAATTTTTGCCTCCCATGAAGTTTGACCGTAATACCGTCCTCGGTTTTGTCATATTGGCCCTGTTGTTTTTCGGTTATTTCTATTATACCAACAAGGAACAATCCGAATACAGGAAGAAAAGGGCAGAGGAACTCAAAAAGGAGCAGGCTATTTCCGACTCCATCGCAAGGATCAATAAGCCCAAGCAGGATTCTCTGAACAAGGTCCAGGATTCCGTCCTTAAAGTCACGAGTCCGGATATTTTCCTCGCAGTGGCGGATACCACCGAAGAAACAACTGTGATCTCGAACCGGCTGATGCGGGTGACCTTCACCAATAAAGGAGGCCAGATCCGGAAAGTGGAACTGAAAAATTACAAAGGAACAGACAGTCTCCCGGTGCAGCTAGCATCCAGTGATTTTGACGGGATCAGTTATACAGTCAATTCAGGGGCCGGGGGTGTGCAACGTACTGCGCAAACCGGGAATCTTTTTTTCAAGCCCGGTAAAACTATCCTGAATGCAGACAGCAGCCAGACGATCAGTTTCAACCTTGCTTCGGCCGACAGCAACAGCACAGGCGAAACCATTACGCATGAGTATACCATCCGGCCGGATGATTATATGATTGACTTCAACATCCGGATGAACGGATCAGACCGGTTGCTCACACAGGGTATTCTGAACCTGACCTGGAAATATGCCGCCACCCAACAGGAGTCGGATATTTCGTATGAAAAACAAAATACACAGATAGGATATGTGAAGGACGGTGATTTTGATTACCATACCATTTCCCGGAGAAGCAGCAAGAATTTCAATGATAAGGTAAGTTGGATCGGGATCCGGCAGCGTTTTTTTTACGGGATCCTCCAGGCGCCAAATGAATTTTCTTCAGGGGCCATGGAATGGACAATTCCCCCGGATACCGCGCATACGGTGGTACGTTCCACCGCTAACATGAAGCTGACAGTACCGTCTGGGAGTCCTTCAGTCGTTCCTTTTCGAATTTATTATGGCCCTTCGGATTTCCAGGTGGTCCGGAAATACGGGATGAAGTTCGATAAGTTGATCAACCTGGGTCAGGGTCCTTATGCATTTGTTCGGCCGATCAACAAATACCTGATCCTTCCCATCTTTGATTTTTTCAATGGTCTGGTGCGTAATCCTGCCATGGCGATCGTTTTGCTGACTTTGCTGATCCGGCTGCTGATTTCACCGCTGACTTATACCAGTTACCTGAGCGGGGCCAAAATGAAGGCCCTGCGCCCGGAGATCGCGGCTTTAAAAACGAAATTCGGGGAAGACCGTCAGGCAATGAGCATGGAGCAGATGAAATTGTTCCGTGAAGCGGGTGTGAACCCCCTTGGAGGCTGTATCCCGGCTTTGTTGCAGATCCCGATCTTCTTTGCCCTCTTTAGCTTTTTTAACTCCGAACCGGGTTTACGGGGTGCGGAATTTCTATGGAGCCAGGATCTTTCAGCGTTTGATGATCCGATCAAATTCGGGTTTCACATACCCCTGTTGGGAAGCCACCTGAGCCTCTTTAATATCCTGGCCTGCGCAACCAGTTTCCTGATATCCTGGTATAGCATGAGTATGACACCCGACCAGAGCAACCCGGTAATGAAGTACATGCCCTATATCTTCCCGGTCTTCATGCTTTTCTTCTTCAACCGGATGCCGGCGGGATTGACATGGTATTACACTGTTTCTAACCTCGTAACCCTGGCCATGCAGTTCGTGATCCAGAACTATATAATCGACCATGATAAGATCCTGGCAAAGATCGAAGCCAACCGGAAAAAGCCGAAGACCAAATCCAAGTGGCAGGAACGGATGGAACAAATGCAGGAGCAGCAGAAAAAACTAAAAGAAATGCAACAGCGGAACCGCCGCTAAACCGTTAATAAACTCACAATAAGAAACCGGGATTGGTCAAAAACCGCCCGGTTTTTTCATTACGCAACTTATTGTCTAATTTGGCACGTCTTTCTATTGTATTAGTAGCGGGAGAAAATAATGAAAAAATATACAGTCATACAGATCCTGTTCCTGACCCTGCTGCTGGCTCCGGACATTTCGGCCCAGCGCCGGTTGTCGGAAGCCACCATATCATACGATATCGTGATCAATACCAGTGACGATACTCCGCGTCCCGCCGATTTACTCGATGGCGCCACCAGCATCATTTATCTGAAAGGGGCCTCCAGCCGTTCTGAAATGATCAGCTCACTGGGAACCCAGGCAACAATCATCGACGGCAAAACGGGAAACGTTACGGTCCTGAAGGAATACGGCGATCAGAAATACATGATCAGGATGACACCCCAGAACTGGAAGGAGTCGAACCGGAAGTATGAGAATGTTACATTTACCTACCTGGATGAATACAAAACGATCCAGGGGTATAACTGCCAGAAAGCCCTTGGTAAACTGGGTGACGGCACCACATTTACCGTATTCTTCACCAGGGAGCTGCTTCCGGTTAACAAAGATTTTCAATACCTAAACAGGAGCCTACCAGGGCTGGCCATGCAGTATGAAGGGACTCAGGGGAAACTGGTTGTTACTTATACCGTGTCCAAGATCAATTTCAGCCCGGTACCTTTGAAAAAATTTGATCTTCCCCAGTCGGGTTACCGGCTGATGACGTATGAAGAAAGTATGGGAGCGGGAAACAATTAATGATTCCGGAACTGTCGGTTGCCGATGTCAATCTTCACCTTGTCGATGATGACTTTTTTCTTCAGCGGAAGTACGTAGTTGGTATTTCCTTTCTGAACATTCACCACAGTATTGAGGCTGAAATATTTCTTGTCAGTGCTGCTGCTCAGAACCTCGCTGCCTTTGTAGGAATAACCGGACTTTAATGAGAAAAAGCCGCTGGATGTAGCGGTACGGGCAGAGAGCAATGCATTTTTTGGCGTGGAACTTGATTTCTTTCTGCCATCACCCAGGGTGGCATATGCCGCAGCGGCAGAACCGGCAACCAGCAAAAATGCGGTCAGCCTTCTGCCCAATACGCGTAATATGGTCAGCCTGGGGTAATTCATCATGTACAAAAATAAAGACAAAAAGAAATATAAAACAAACCGTTTATCCAGAAATTTAGTACTTCATTAACGTGTAAGATGGGTAATTGTTATCCAGGGTTGCTTAAAATTGGCGGTATTTTGCACATATGGGGAAAACTTCGTACTTTTTTCCGTGGTTTTTTTCACTTAACTTGTTGTACAATAACATCTTCTCAGGGGGCAAAGGGATTTTGCTGTCTGACCGCTCTTTAAGCCCGACAAATTCGGGACCCTGTTCACCAAATACCTGTAGATGAAAGAAAATAACCCTTTCCGGGAAGACCGGGAACAGATACGGGAATTGCTTAAACAATTTGAAAATCTAAAAAACGGCCGCCAACATTCCTTTATAGATGAAGATTCCTTTGAAAAGATAATCAACTATTTCCAGGAGAAAGAAGACCTGGGAAAGGCCATGGAGGCTGCCGAGTTCGCATCGGAACAATACCCCTATTCAGCCCAGTTACTTATCAAAAAAGCGGATATCCTGCTGGCCAACCGGCATTACCAGGAAGCCCTGACAGTACTTGAACAGGCCGAATTGTTTGATAGCCGTGACATCAACCTGTTTATTCTGAAAACAGACGCATACCTGGCTCTCGATCAGCCTGAAAAGGCCGTGGAACTCCTGGAAGAGGCACTTGCCTATTTCGAAGGGGAGGAAAGAACGGAACTCCTTTTTGAACTTTCTGACGTATACGATGATTACGAGGATTTTGACAAAGTGTTTGATTGTCTTAAAATGGTGTTGGAGGAAGACCCTAACAATGAGGAGGCTCTCTATAAGATCTGTTTCTGGACCGATTTCACAGGCCGGAACGAAGAAAGCATCCGCCTGCATCAGAAAATCATAGACGATTTTCCCTATAACGAACTCGCCTGGTTTAACCTGGCAGCGGCATACCAGGGACTGAAACTTTACGAAAAAGCCATCGATGCCTACCAGTATGCGATCGCCATCGAGGAAAAATTTGACTACGCCTACCGGAACATGGGGGATGCCTATATCCGTCTCCGGAAATACAAGGAAGCCATAGAGGCGCTTGAAAAGGTGACCGAACTGGCCAAACCGGAGGATGTGATTTTTGAGGCCATGGGATACTGTTACGACAAGATGCGGAATTATGCCCAGGCTCGTTTTTATTACCGAAAGGCCTCGCACCTGCGACCGGATGACAGCCGCCTCTATTATAAAATTGCTTCTACGTATTTTAAAGAAAGCCAGTGGGAGAGTTGCCTGAAACAACTGGATACGGCACTGAAGATCCACAGGAACCAACCGGAATTCAACCTGATGGCCGGTGAATGCAAAATGCATACAGGGGCCTACAAAGAAGCCGTTCAGTATTTCCTGGCAGTGGTCCGCACCCGACCGCGAAATGCATCGGGATGGGAGGCTCTTATCCGGTGTCTGTATACCGGTGGTTTTTATGACGAAGCTCTGGAACAGGCGGAAGCCGGTCTGAGGGCAACCCAGGGGAAGTCCCTGTTTCTTTTTTACCGGGCAGCTATCCTTTTTGCTTCCGGAAAATCCAAAGAAGGATTATTGCAACTGGAAGAGGCCATGGAGCGGTCGCCCCGGCAACTCAGGAAATTTGTGGAGCTAAACCCCGCGATCCTGCAGAACCAGCAGGTGGTGGACCTGGTAGCCCGGTTCAAGCGAAACAAGTCGATCTGATCCTGACTGACAGATCAGGGATTCTGTGGTCATTCTTCCCTATTTTTGCGCACCTGCCTGCAAAACCGCTGCCTGCCGGAACGATCAGCGGCCGTAACGATATTCCGTTCCGGATCACTTTAAATTATACTTAATGAATTTTAAATTATCTCAGATTCCTGTCAGGAATACAAAACCCAGGCAAGCCGGCATTACAATGGTCATGGACAAAGGACTTAGTGTGCAGGAGGTAAAAAATTTTCTGAGCGTGGCTCACCCGCATGTTGACATTGTAAAGCTGGGATTCGGCACTTCTTTTGTGACACCCGGGCTTGCGGAGAAGCTTGAAGTGTACCGGTCTTTTGATATTCCTGTTTATTTTGGCGGAACCCTTTTTGAGGCTTTCCTGATCCGTAACCAGTTCGATGACTATGTGAACGTTTGCCGTGATTTCGGTATTTCGTATATGGAAGTAAGCGACGGTTCAATCACGATTCCCCATGCGGAAAAATGCGGATACATTGAAAAACTCACCCAGTACGGCACGGTGCTGAGCGAGGTAGGAAGCAAGGATGCCGCACATATCATCCCGCCCTATAAATGGATTGAACTGATGCGGGCTGAGCTGGAAGCCGGCTCCAGTTATGTGATTGCAGAGGCACGCGAAGCCGGAAACGTGGGTATCTACCGGGGAAGCGGGGAAGTCCGGGAAGGGCTGGTACAGGAAATACTTACCCAGATCCCTGCCGAGCGTATCATCTGGGAAGCCCCTCAAAAAGCACAGCAGTTATATTTCATAGAACTTATCGGGTGCAATGTAAACCTGGGCAATATCGCCCCAACCGAAGTTATCCCGCTGGAAGCTATGCGGATCGGGCTTCGGGGAGATACCTTCACCCTGTATCTTGACAAAAAGGAGGCCTGATGAGGCATTTCGGACTGATCGGTTACCCGCTCACTCATTCATTTTCCGAGAAGTATTTTGCCCGGAAATTCAAACAGGAGGGGTTGGAAAACTGCAGCTATTCACTGTTCCCGATCCGGTCCATATCAGAAATTGAAACAATTCTCCGTCACAACCCCGGGCTCGAAGGGCTCAACGTTACCATTCCTTATAAAAGCCAGGTGTTGGAATATCTCGATTCCCGGGCAGGGATTCCGGAAGGGCTGAATGCCTGTAATTGTATCCGGATCCGGAACGGACATCTCTCTGGTTTCAACACCGATTTTATTGCATTCAGGCAAAGCCTGGAACCCCTGCTGGGTCCCGTAAAACGGAAAGCACTTGTGCTGGGCTCAGGTGGGGCTGCTGCCGCGGTCTGTTTTGCCCTGGGAGAAATGGGAATTCCATTCAGGATAGTCAGCCGGAACCCGGGACCGGGCCAAAACCTGGCCTATGATCAGCTGACCGAGGCCCTGATCAGGGAGCACAACCTGATTATTAATACCACCCCGCTGGGTATGTATCCTGACACGGCTGCCTTCCCGCTAATCCCATACTCTTTTATTACCGGCGACCATGTCTTGTATGACCTGGTCTATAACCCGGAGAAAACGGTTTTTCTCCGTCATGGGGAGGAAAAAGGTGCGGTGATAAAAAACGGGATGGAAATGCTGGAAAGACAGGCTGAAGAAAGCTGGCGTATCTGGAACAGCTGATTCAGGGTCTTAGTTTTTGACGGGCTTTTTCCGGAATGGATACAACTTTTTTATTGTCGTAATCGTAGCAGATCATCCCGGTCCGGGCATAGGCCACATCCTGAAGACGGTCATCGGGCCCCTTTTGTAATTTGTAAAACAATTCAAACCCTGCCCGGCTGCATTCTCCGCAAACCACCCGTGCCAGGATGACATCTCCGTAAAACACCTCCGCCTTAAACTCGATCGTAACATCGGTCATGATCATTCCCGTCCCTGCAAATTCCAGTTCGGTAAATCCCAGGTCACGGAGGTACTGCATCCGGGCTTCATGGATCAGGGAAAGAATGGTGTCATTGCCTGCATGCCCCCCGTAATTGATATCTGTTATTCTTACCGGGATGGTACATGTGAAAGCAAATGCATCGGGCAGCTGGAGGCGGGTCCTTGACATAACACGATGTTAGAAAATGAATAAGTCCTTGCTAAAATAGGCAAACGGTATGAAAAAGTCAGTCTTCACTGAGGGAGCCCACCAGGTTAAGGATGTCCATGAAGTTACCGGGATGTGAGGCATCGGTACAAGCAAGTTGTTTTCTCCATTTCTGGATCTGGGACCGGCAATTTTCGTCGGTTTCTTCACCTGAAACACAACATACCATGTCGCTGAGTTTTTTTGACATCCGGATAAAATGCCCGTCGGGGGTCATCAGCACGATGTACCGCCCGTGGTCGAAAGATTCGACAGATACAGCTTCTTCAAGGCCTGAGGCGCCATGTTCTCCGAATCCGGTCTCTTCCAGAAAATTGCTGAAACTGAACTGCGAAGCCAGGACTGCTTTCTTTTGGGGAGAAATATCCAGCCGGGCATAAGTTTTCTTACTTGCTTCAAGAGCTTCATCATTCCGGGCATCGTCATCTGACGCTGGAGAGACGACTGGCCGGGAATCAGCTCCTTTTTCCAGGGTATTTTCCGAATCTGTAACAGGGGAGTCGGTCTGGAAATTATTCAACTGCACCGGCACAGAAGCTGTCGTTTCCTTTTTAACTTCTGTATCAAGCATACGGACTCCTGCAAAAATCAAAACTCCTATAAAGACGGCAGCCGCAGCGTATCGTGTGAAATGTAAGACCCGCCGACGGGATGAGCCCGGTTTTGTTCCGGTCAATTCCAGGTAGGCAAGTATCTTTTGCCATGTACCGGCAGGGGGGGATACTTCCATTTCAATCAGTCGGGTACTCAGTTCGGCGGGTTTACCGGCAGCTTCAAGTTCTGTTTGGATATTTTCCCAACAATATGTGGGTGGAGTAGCGGTGAATTCTTTTAATCTGGAGGGGAACTGCATAAAGAGGGCCGCATCATCGAGTTCCGAAGCGATCTTTTGCCAGGTCCCCGGGGGCGGGTCACACGATAATTCAAGTAGTTTATTTTGAATGCCGCTGCTCATTATTTACTGCTCACACCTCTTTGCTTATCAATGAATGTTCGAACCATATCCTGGAGGATCGCCTTTGCCCTGGAGAGCTGGGATTTGCTGGTACCTTCGCTGATTCCCAGCATATCGGCGATCTCCCGGTGAGTGTATCCCTCCACCACGTACATGTTGAAAACGGTTCGGTACCCGGGGGATAATTCCTGAACCAGGGCCAGGATATCCTTGGCGCCGAGATCATCCAATACTGAGGGATATTTTCCTTCGATCGAATTTTCCTCTTTCTCGGTTACGGGCATGAGATACCTTTTTCTGCGGAAATGCTCAATGGCCGTATTCACGAAAATCCGGCGCATCCATCCTTCGAAGGACCCTTCGCCCCGGAAACTTTCCATTTTTTTAAAGACCTTGATAAATCCTTCCTGCAGGATGTCTTCCGCTTCTTCGGAATTACCGGCATACCGGAGACAAACCGCAAACATTCTCGGGGAGAACCGGCTGTATAATTCCTCCTGCATACGCCGGTCACCTTTAAGGCACCCCCTGAGTAAGTCGAGTTCGGTAATATTTTGGTTGCGTTCAGGTGTCAAGTTCAGTGGTTTACTGATAAATTATTCAAAAATGCTACCAGTTTTTCCACCGCCTTTTTCCGGTGACTGTAGCGATTCTTCTCAGGCATGCCCATTTCGGCAAAAGTTGCTTCTGAACCATCGGGAATGAACACAGGGTCGTATCCAAACCCCTGAAATCCGCGTTTTTCCCCGATAATCCGACCTTCGCAGCTGCCTTCGAACAGGGTTTCCCGCCCGTCTATTAACAGGGATATAACAGTCCGGAATCGGGCCCTTCTGTCGGTCATGCCAGCCAAATTAGACAAAAGCTTCTCAATGTTGGCTTCAGGAGACCGGTCGTCACCTGCGTAACGGGCACTTTTAACCCCTGGTTCTCCATGCAAGGCCATAACTTCCAGCCCGGTATCTTCACTGAAACAATTCTGCCCCGTTTTTTCATAAATGGTCCTGGATTTGGCCGAGGCATTGGCTTCGAGGGTATCAAAAGGTTCCGGGATATCATCAAATATCCCGGCTTCCTGCAAGGTTATGATTTCCAGTCCCGGTGAAAGTACCGATCGGATCTCATCGGCCTTATGCCGGTTTTGGGTGGCAAATATCAGCTTCATGTCAGAGGTTGAATAGTCGTTTCAGGCAAACCCATAGCTTGCTTTTTTCCACTTTGTCTTTTTCAAGCATTTTGAGCGAAGGGGAATAGAGGTAGGTTGTTCCTGAAAATGGCTGCAACTGGTAGTGGGGGAAATTCACGGGTAATCCAAGTGAGGCAGGTTCCAGGTCGAATGATAGAACGATCCGGCTTTTCAGATCACGGATCAGTGTGGTTACAGCAAGTTCAGGATGATTATTCAAATTCACCAGTGCAACTTCCTCCATTGATAAACGGCAGGCAGAAAGGATGCCCGTCAGAAATGCCAGATCCGTGTCGGACAGGAAAACATGTTCGGGTTCCCGAACGAGTACCAGGATGTTCCGGGTATTGTTTCCCAGGATTTTCCATTTAATTTCTCCTGTTTCAGGTTCGGGAGCAGAATTCCCATGAACCAGTTCTTTCTGTTCCTTTCCTTCCGCTTGCGGTGTGGAGGGATCTGTCAGGACTGAACCATATAGTTCCGAGATCAGGATTGGAGGTAATTCTATCGTATTCAGCACCATAGGAAAGACTTATTTTATACGAATGGGTGTTCGTTTTTTTCGTTTCTTTGAAGCGTAAAATTAACCAATATGATTGCCACTATGGACATTTTGATCAGAAAAGCCGAGAGAAGCAAATTACAGGATTTGGATTTGGAGAACCTGCCTTTCGGGAAATACTTTTCAGATCATATGCTGGAAGCGGACTATGAAAACGGCGAATGGAAGAATGTGGAGATAAAACCCTACCAGCCGATGTTGCTTGACCCTTCAGTGGCGGCCCTGCATTATGGCCAGGCGATTTTTGAAGGGATCAAGGCCTATAAGGATCAGCAGGGGGAGGCCTATATCTTCCGCCCGCATGATAATTACAAACGCTTTAATATTTCTGCTGAAAGAATGCAAATGCCTGCTGTCCCCGAGGATATTTTTATCAACGGGATGGAGCAACTGGTTCGCCTCGACAAGAACTGGATCCCGAAAAATGAAGATCATTCTCTCTATATCCGTCCCTTTATGTTTGCTTCCGATCCAGTGATCGGGGTACGTCCCTCCGACAGTTATAAATTTTTGATCATCCTCAGTCCGACCGGCCCGTACTACGCGGCTCCCATGCGGATTTACGTAGAAGAAAAATATGTCCGGGCCGTAAAAGGTGGCGTGGGTTATGCCAAGGCGGCCGGTAATTATGGTGCAGCCATGTATGCTACCGCACAGGCGAAAAAGAAAGGGTATGACCAGGTACTCTGGACTGATGCTTTTGAACACAAATATGTACAGGAATGCGGCACCATGAACGTGTTCTTTATCATTGGGAATAAGGCGATCACCCCGGGTCTGGAAAACGGGACCATCCTCGAGGGAGTTACCCGACTGAGTGCCATCACCCTGTTGCAGGAAATGGGCTTTACGGTGGAGGAAAGGGCTTTAAGCATTGATGAGATCATCGAAGCATACAAGCAGAATCAGCTGAAGGAAGTCTTTGGAACCGGTACTGCAGCTACCATCTCAAAGATCAGGGAATTGAGGTACAAGGACTTTGTCATGCAGTTTGATGTGGATAACTGGACCACCGCGCCCCAACTCAAGAAATGGCTTACGGATATCCGGGAAGGCCGCAGGGAGGATAAATATGGGTGGATGCATAGGATCTGAGAAGAGAGCTGTGCGTTTCGGGTTATGAGTTATGAATACTGGGTCAGTAGCCAGGAATCAGTTTCCTGGAGTGTAAACCGAAAACAGTAAAGCCATAGACAATATTTGATTATCAGCAAGTTACAGAATTGGTGTTCTTTTGTTTTCCAGCCTTCTCCTGTTTTATCCCCAATTGATTCAATATCACAAAATTCGTGCTTCATTTTTTGGATAATCCCCCCGTCGCCTTTACCTTTGCCGTCCCAAAAATAAGGGTCAAGAATGCCTACAATTCAACAATTAGTTCGTAAAGGAAGAGAAATTATCAGGGCGAAGAGCAAATCCCGGGCCCTCGATCAGTGTCCGCAGCGCCGGGGCGTTTGCACCAGGGTATATACTACCACCCCTAAAAAGCCGAACTCAGCGCTTCGTAAGGTGGCCAAGGTTCGCCTGACCAACAAGGTCGAGGTGATCGCCTATATCCCCGGGGAAGGGCATAACCTGCAGGAGCACTCCATCGTGCTGATCCGTGGGGGAAGGGTAAAGGATCTTCCGGGTGTTCGTTATCACATCGTACGCGGGTCGCTGGACACTGCCGGTGTGAAAGACCGTAAACAAAGCCGTTCGAAATACGGAACCAAGAAAGAAAAAGCCAAGAAATAATTTTTCGCAAATCAAGCCCGGAAAATCCGGATCGATTGCGGAATAAAACAACAAGCGATTATAATCTTAAGATATGCGGAAAGCACAAGCAAAGAAACTCCCCCTGGCACCGGACCCCAAGTTCAACGATAAACTGGTTACCCGGTTTGTCAATAACCTGATGTGGGAAGGGAAAAAAAGCGTTGCGTTCACTACTTTTTACAATGCACTGGATAAAGTTACCAAGCAAACCAGCGAGGACGGATATGAAGTGTGGAGAAAAGCCCTGGCCAATGTAACTCCTTCAGTGGAAGTTCGCAGCCGCCGGATCGGTGGAGCCACTTTCCAGATCCCGACCGAGGTACGCCCGGACCGGAAAATTTCCCTCAGTATCAAATGGCTGATCCGCTACAGCCGTGACAGGAACGGACGCAGCATGGCCGATAAACTGGCCGGTGAGATCGTTGCGGCAGCCAAAGGCGAAGGTTCTGCTTTCAAGAAAAAAGAGGATACACACCGGATGGCTGAAGCCAACAAGGCTTTTGCCCACTTCAAGGTATAACAGGAAAAAATTTCACTACATGTTAAAGCCATCCTGATTAAAAGGGATGGCTTTTTTAATTATGATTGATCTGGAAATTCCAGTCTCCAGGCTGTCCGCCTGGTCCCGACTCTCACCGGGATCATATTTTTTTTTTGATACCACAGGCGCATTCTGTCTGACCGGTATATTCATATTTTCTGGCTTAGCGGATTGCTTAATTAATAATTGTAAAAGTACGTTTTGAATCAAAGTCAAGTTTATTGATGCCGTTCAGGCATATTTGCAGTAGAAGACCGCGTTAGCTTAACAAATTCACTTGATCTAATTTTCAATGGGAATTGAAACATATGAGCCGTTCAAAATTTTCCATTCACCATTCTCTTTAATCAGCGTGAAATTGTCAAAATTGTTGGATTGGGCTTTCCCGTTTCTGATTAATACTGCATCTGCTTTAACAAATGCAAACATTGCACGATCCATATGGATGGTGAATCTGGAAACAGGTTTATTGTATTTTGACGGGTTGGTTCTGGATTTTAAAAGTGCCAAGAATTCTGCAAAGGTCATTGTGAACCTGGTCCATTGGCCGATTCTGAGTGAGGCTCCTCCTATATTGGCATTTTTGCTGAACATTTCAGGTAATGAGTCCAGGTCGTAGTTGCCAATTGAAATAAGGAAATGTTCGATTAAGGTCTTTACGGCAACTTCCTCAGATGTAAAATCTTTTGAATCATTTTGTTGAGCTGAAATTGAAAGCATAACAGCAAACGCAACAAGTAGAACAAATATATTTCTCATCTTTTGTTGTTTGGTTGATTATCGATTCGGCTTACAATAAAACCAGCAATTAAATTTACGATACGCATAAATTTTATTTAAGACCTTTTTGCATTATAAACCGGCCTTATTCTTTTGGTAAGTAGAAAAGCTTGATGCTTCCATAAAGATGCAGGGCTGCGCTTATTGGTGTTTTAAACGCTTGGAAAGTATACGTATTAAAAGTTGGAAGGGGTAAAAAAAAGGCACCCGACGGGTGCCTCAGGCAGCGGTTTGGTCACGACTATATTTTAAAACCGATTGTCAGTAAAACAGTACCTCCGTTATCTTTCAGCCCGGCAAATGTATTGGCCCGGGGAGCGCTGACGCGATAGGGGAAATGCACGTCTTTGTTTAACCGGTGTACATAGGTCAGATCAGCGAATACGCCTTTGTTGCGGTATCCCAATCCGCCACTGAGATTCATTTTACGGGCTTTAAGCTCCTTGTCTTTATACGGGCTTCCATAATAGGCAAGACCCAGCCTGGCCATGATCGTTTTAAATTTCAGTTCTCCTCCCAGTCTGAAATTAAAGCTTGCCTTTGAGAGGGCATCGATCGCGTTATTAAATGGTTCGTAGGGTGATTTTGTGGCTTCGTTCACTTCTCCGGTTGGTCCGAAACGGTTCCATCTGTAATTGACATATTCGATATCTGCGGTCAGGAAGCCTTTCTGCCTCTTGATGTTTTCCACTTCACGAAATACATAGGACCCGCTCAGGATGATCCGCCCGGGGGTATAGAAGCTGTACTTCGTATCAGGGATCCCCCCCCCGTTTACGGTCGCTGCGCCCACACTGTCATAGCCCCGACCCGGACCAAAAAGATTTTCCAGGTTGGCCGCCATCCCGGCGTCAAAACTTTCTGTCAGAATCATTACATCGGGGGAATGGACGGCCAGTCCCAGTCGAACATATTCTTTGGGACGGTAGATGAGCCCTGCCCGGAGATTAAAACCGGCTCCCTGCAAGTGATAGTTCTCCCGGTAGGCCATATATGCAAAATCGTTATCGGTATTTCCAGAGGCATCGCTTTCCCGGAAATAGGTATCGCGTGTGTAACTGAGGATCGGGATACCGATCGATAAGCCTCCCATAAATTTCGGGTTCCACTCATGCCCGAAACCAAGGTTGATTTCCGTTATACCACCACTTGCATTGATATGCTGTTCCTGGTTTAACATGGATGCGAATTCCGATCTCGCGATCACTGTGGGAGACCCGCTGATAGTGGCCGTATCCACCAGGTAGGTATATAGCGACATTTTAGTGGTCAGGGAGATATTCGGACTGTTCAGGGCCTGGTCAATGGTAATCCCCGAGGACGCGAATTCGTCTGCAAGAGGCTCGGCAAAGCTGCTGTAATTATTTTGCCCGTAGTATGCGCTTTGCTGGTTAAAGTCGGCCCGCTTGGTCACTGTCAGGGAAAAACTGTTCCTGGCCTTGTACCCGAAACCGCCAAATACCAGCCCGGAGGTTCCGAAACCCGTCACCCCGTTATTCGTCCCTGTAAACCCGGTGCCACGGTATAGGCTTTGCTCTTTCCCGAACCGGTAGCTTGGGGTGAGGACAAAATCAGAGGTTTTAAAAAAGGCAAGTCCTGCGGGATTGACAAGCGCGGCCGTGGCATCGCCGCCCAGCGAGCCCATAGCCCCACCGATGGCCTGGTTTCGGGAGGTACCCGCCTGGGTGGTCCATGAAAGACGGAGGGTTTCCTCGGGTACCTGGCCGATTGCCTGGTTGCCCAACAGGATAAAAATAAAAGCAAATCGTATTGATTTCATACAAGAGTCTTGAGTTTAGGAGAGGGGACCTGGTTGGGTTTTGAATGTCCGCACCCGACATAACCTGCCCTGTAATGGTTAATTCCTTGTAGGTCTTGTAACCCCGCCGCCGCCACTGCCCCCCGAACCGCCTGAAGAACTGCGGTTCCCACTGTTACCTGAATTGCCGGAAGAAGAAGGGGTATATGATCGGGAGGACCCGCTGCCGGCGTTCGTGTTTGAAAATATGGTCCTCACCTTATTGCTGAGGTTGTTGGTATTGTTGTAGTTGTTGTTGTCGTATACGGGCCGTGTGGTGCTGTTTCGGGAGGTCTTCAGCAGGCCGCTGTTATTGCTGTTGTTATACGTGGTATTTGTATAACCGGCCAGGTTAAAGTTTCGTTTCAGCACGGGTTGAGCAACCGGACTAACCGGATAATAGGAAATATTTTTTATGTGGCAGATGCCGTAGGGATTGTAATAATAATTCCAGGTGTTGTATGGATTGTAGTAGCTTCCAAAATAGTAGTTATAACCGATGCTGTACCGGTCATACCCGTACCAGCCGTCCAGGTCATCCCATAGGTAGCGGTTACGGACTTTCATCCTGAGGTACCTGTTGTCGTAATAATCATCGGTATAGTACCGCCGGTTGTCTTTTCGTTCGGATTGGACATATTCATCCTGTGGCTGTGCCGGGGAGTAATAGACATCGTCCGGGGTCTGGCCAGTCTTATATGCTGTGGTACAGCTGCTGATCAGGAATGCTGAGAATGCCAGGAGTAGAATTGTAAATTTCATGGTAAATGGTTTGTCGGGTTAAAAATGAAGTTACTACTTTTGTGCCGCTTTAACGGTGACAACAGTCCTATACAATTCAGCAGCAAAGATTTAGCCATTCCCTGGATTATTGCGGATCGCCGTGTTAAATTAAATCAAAAGATTGCAACGGGATTCGATATGGACGTTGACCGGGGCAGGTAAAAGAAAAGTATGAGCAAAGAGATTACATCAAGGGCCGCCGATTATTCCCAATGGTATAACGACCTGGTATTAAAAGGCGGGCTGGCGGATTATTCGGCGGTACGGGGTTGTATGGTGATTAAGCCCTACGGTTATGCGTTATGGGAGCATATGCAGTCCGCCCTGGACAAAATGTTCAAGGACACCGGGCATGTAAACGCCTATTTCCCCCTTTTCATTCCCAAAAGCTTTTTCAGCCGGGAAGCTGCGCATGTCGAAGGTTTTGCCAAGGAGTGCGCCGTTGTTACACATTACCGGCTAAAAAATGACCCGGAAGGCGGAGGGATTGTTGTGGATCCCGAAGCCAGGCTGGAAGAAGAACTGATCGTAAGGCCCACTTCGGAAACCATTATCTGGAACACATACCGGGACTGGATCCAGTCGCACCGCGACCTGCCCCTGTTGATCAACCAATGGGCCAACGTAGTTCGCTGGGAGATGCGAACCCGGCTTTTTCTCCGGACGACGGAGTTTCTGTGGCAGGAAGGACATACCGCACATGCCACCCGCCAGGAGGCCGTGGAGGAAGCGGAAAGGATGCTTGGGGTATATGCCACATTTGTGGAGGAGTTTATGGCAGTTCCCGTTATACGGGGGGTTAAAACGGCCAACGAACGGTTTGCCGGTGCGGAAGAAACCTATTGCATAGAAGCCATGATGCAGGACGGGAAGGCCCTGCAGGCGGGCACTTCGCATTTTCTCGGGCAAAACTTTGCCAAAGCCTTTGACGTAAAATTTTCAAACAAGGAAAATCAGCTGGATTATGTATGGGCCACCAGCTGGGGTATGACAACCCGTCTTATCGGCGCCCTGGTGATGGTTCACAGCGATGATGACGGACTTGTATTGCCTCCCCGGCTTGCCCCGCACCAGGTAGTGATCGTACCGATTTATAAAGGAGAGGAACAAAAGGCCCTGATCGACCGGAAAGTCCATGAGATCGTTCTGGAACTTAAAGCCCTCGGGGTACGTGTCAAATATGACGATAATGACAATGCCCGGCCGGGCTGGAAATTTGCCGAATATGAATTGAAGGGGGTACCTGTACGACTTGCCATCGGGGCCCGGGACCTCGAAAATAACGTGGTTGAGGTTGCCCGCCGGGATACCAAAGAGAAAAGATCGGTCAGTCTGGACGGCATCGCGACGTATGTACAGGGTCTGTTAAACGAGATCCAGGAAAGCATGTTCGCCAAAGCCGGCCAGTTCCGCGATACCCTGATTACCCGCGTGGATACCTGGGATGAGTTTGTCAAATGCCTTGATGAAAAAGGCGGATTTGTGTCTGCACATTGGGATGGCACTTCGGAATCGGAAGAAGCCATCAAGGAAAAAACCAAGGCCACGATCCGGTGCATTCCGTTGGATAACCCGAAAGAGGATGGGTCCTGTATACTGACCGGGAAGCCATCGACCCAGCGGGTCTTGTTTGCCCGGGCCTATTAAACACCGGATAATTATTTGAGTGACGGTTTTTTTTTAATTTTATCAAAACCTGAAACCAACATGGAAGAAAATCAAAACGCATCCTTATTCTCGCTTAATCTCGATGCACAAAACAGTTATACACTCCGCGGGATGGCCTCCTGGGCCAAAGTGCTTGGCGCCGTGGGACTGATCATGGGGGTTTTGTTCATTCTGTTGGGAATCCTGGTACAACAGGCCATTAGCCGGTACGGCGGGTCTTACCGCCGGGCCGATCTCAGTACCTCAGCGATCGCCAATGTGGGAATGGCCGTATATGTTGTGATGGGCCTTATCATGATCGTGACATCCGTATTCGCACTCAATACGGGTAACAAGATCAACGCAGCACTCCGTTCAAATGACCAGGGGGCGCTAAGTGCCGGGTTTGCAAATGCCCGGAATTACTTTGCGTTTTGGGCGATCCTGATCATCATCATGCTCCTGCTGATGCTGATCTCAATTCTCGGCCAGGTCTGATACGGATGCGGAATGTATTCCGGGGCCGTTTTACTATTTTACCGAGAGGTAATTGTAATCCTTTAGGAGCACATCCAGGAAATCAAAGGCGTTCATTTCCGTTTCGATCCGGAGATGGGATTTTATTTTCCCCGCCGCAGCCTCGGCCATCTGGAAATCCCCTTTTTTTCGCGCCGTTTCCAATATGGATTTGATGGCATTGATATCCTTGTCGCTTAGTTGCATGATCTGGGGGAAAGAAGGTACGTAGTTATCCGCCACTTCCTGGAAAACGGTTTCCTCGATATTCCTCCGCGTACGGATGCTGATCAGGATGGTTCGGGCGAGTATATCTCCGACCCGTTGCCCTTTAGGGGAGGAAACCACAAGTACGATATCGGTCACCAGGAAAGCGATGGCAAACAGGACCAGTACGATGATCTCCGCACTTCCGATCACATCGTTGGTGGAGACCACGTAAAAAATATAGAGCAGGATCTGGACGATCCAAAGATCCGAAAGACGGAGCAACCAGCGGATAACAAACTGGCTGAAGGATGGTTTTCCGCCGCGTTCATCCACAACACGCAGCCCCATCACTCTTTTTCCGATACTTTGTCCGTTCAGGGTAAGTTCCATAACGAGGTGGTAAAACATAATGGGCAACAGCAGCAGCCAGCGAACCGACCACATGTTGTACCCGCTGTCACTGTCGAAATGGTCCATATTGCCCTGGATGGAAACATAGATCTCCCCGGCGATACGCAGGTAGAAATACTGGAGGATGACATCGATGAGCAGGGCCGCCAGCCGCCGGTAAAATTCCGGCACTTCAAATTCCAGTTCAATATTGAAGTTGGTAGGTACTTTGATGGCGCCCATGGATTCGTATTAACCGGGTTAAGTTAATGTTTTTTCCTTTTTGCGACAGATTCCTCGCGTTGCTCGGAATGAAAGGGGTGTTTGGAATGAAAGGGCGACGACTCAGATTTGTTGTGAAGGGCGAAGCGAGGGACCCGTAGCCGGAAGATCAGTCCAGGCATTATTATATCCCCCAATCGCCACTGGTAAAAAAGCATTATTTTACATCCAAAGCACCAGTGATTGAGAGAGGCCTTATTCATTAAAAAAAACAAGGATCGCTGGCTCCGTACCCAGCATCAACCGTCGGTGGACCCTGATGAAATGGCCGCGGATTTTACCCGCCTCCTTGATGACCTGGCGTATGCCAAGACATTTTATCCCGCCGGGAAGGTAACCGGATACATCAACGCGCAGGCGTCCAGGATCTACCTGGATATCTACCGGAACCGGAAAGAGGAATCAAACCGGCTGATCACTTTCTGGAAATACGAATTGCCGCTTGTGATCCGCAAGCACCATGGCACCATCTTTTTCGCGTTTATCAGCTTTTGTATCTTTTTTATTATCGGTTATTTCACATCGGCCCGGGACGAGGGTCTTGCCCGGAGTGTGATGGGAGATGATTATATCAATATGACCCAGGAAAATATCGAAAATGGAAATCCGTTCGGGGTCTATGAATCGGGCAACCCGGTACTGAGCTGGCTCGGGATCATGATCAATAATATCAAAGTGGCTGTCAGGGATTTCGTCTCGGGGATTTTCTGCGGAATTCCCACCTTCCTGAGTCTTGGCAAGTTTGGGATCATGGTGGGAACATTCGATCAGTTCATGGCTTCAAAGGGGCTTGGAACCGATTTCTGGCTGGTCGTTTTTGTTCATGGTGTACTGGAAATTTCGGCATTTATCATTGTTTGTGCGGCCGGTTTTGTCCTTGGCAAAAGTTACTTGTTTCCGGGAACGATCCGCCGGATCGATTCTTTTAAAAAAGGGGCAAAAGAGGGGGTCAAAATCCTGATCGGCCTGATTCCGGTCTTCGCGCTTGCCGCTTTTTTTGAGGGGTTATTCACCCGGTTGTACAATGACATTTCTCTGCTGCCCACGGACATCATGGCCTTATGCGATCTATTTGTGAGCTGGTACATTATTATCT
>JBMSNP010000014.1:0-51469 GCA_049421765.1 Chitinophagaceae bacterium | reverse complement strand
AAAGGCCCCTCCCAAAAACCAGAAACGGCTCGAGGAGGCACGGACCCGGAAAAAATCCTACGAATTTGCGGTTCAATACGCCCGGAATAACCCCGATCCCAATTATGTTTTTGAACCCATCAATATGGGAAGTACAGTCAACAGCGGAGAATCGGAATATTTTCCCTGCCTGACGATCGATGGAAAGGAACTGGTTTTTACCCGGAAACTCGGGGGCAATAACGAAGATTTTTTTTCAAGCTCCCTTAAGCCTGATGGTGACTGGGATATCGCCAAACCTGTAGGCGGAAATGTAAATACCCCGCAAAATGAAGGGGCGCAAAACATTTCTTCTGATGGCGACTGGCTCGTCTTTACAGGCTGTTACCGACCGGATGGATTTGGCTCCTGCGACCTGTATATATCCTACAAAACACCCGGCGGCTGGCTTGCCCCTGAAAACCTGGGTCGTCTGATCAATTCCGACCAGTGGGAATCACAGCCATGTCTTTCACCCGACAAACGGGACCTGTACTTTGCCAGCAAAAGGATGGGAGGTTTCGGAGGAAGCGATATCTATGTATCTCACTTATTGCCAAACGGCGCCTGGAGCCGACCCGAAAACCTGGGGCCGGAGATCAATACGCCCGGTGATGAACAATGCCCTTTTATTCATGCCGATAACCAGACTTTGTATTTCACCTCCAATCATTGGCCGGGCTATGGGGATGAAGACCTGTTTTATACCCGGAAACAACCGGGCGGGAAATGGTCCGAACCGGTGAACCTCGGCTATCCGATCAATACGATCGACCGGGAAGGCACCCTGTTCATTGCTGCAGACGGAAGAACGGCCTATTATGCGAGCGACAGAAGCGACAGCAAGGGCGGTCTGGATATTTACAGTTTTGAATTACGGGAACACGCGCGCCCCTTCAAAACCCTTTGGGTTCAGGGCACTGTCCGGGATAAAAAAACTGGCTCAGGGATCGTTTCCACCGTGGAACTTACAGACCTGGCCAGTAAACAGGTCATCAGCCAGGTGGCCACTGATGAACAGGGACGGTATTTCATCACCCTCCCGGTGGGTAAGGACTATGCATTTACGGTTAACCGTAAGGGTTATCTATTTTACTCGGATCAATTCCTGATGGCGTCCCGGTCGCCAGATTCAACATACCGGAAGGATATCCTGCTCGTTCCTATCGAAACCAACGCAAGCATCGTGCTTAAAAATATTTTCTTCGACAGCAACCAGTCTGTTCTCAAACCTGAATCACAGTCTGAACTGGACAAACTCGTTCTGCTGCTGACCGATAATCCCGGGCTCAGCATTGAGATCAGCGGCTATACGGACAATATCGGCAAACCGGCTGACAACCTGGTCCTGAGTAATAACCGGGCCAAAGCGGTAGTGGATTACCTGGTAAGCCGGAATATCCCCGCACAGCGCCTGTCTGCAAAAGGCTATGGCGAAACCCGACCCCTCGCTGATAACAGAACCGAGGAAGGCCGTGCACTGAACAGACGCACGGAGATGAAAGTCACAAAACAGTAATTGAAACTCCCTGAACCGGGGCGGGGTATCATTTTGGTCTACAGTTTCCTGGTTTCAAAAATTCAAGATCATTATCCGTCAGGAATTTGATCTTGAATTGGGAATATTCTCCGGATCCGGTGTATACCATCCTTGTTTTTGAATTCTGATTTCTTTATACTTTTGACTGTGAGGTTTAGAAAAGTGAGGAGAGATTATGCAAAATGATTTGAGATACCGGGTCGCCCTGACCCTGGTACCCGGGATTGGTCCTGTTCAGGCCAGGATCCTGCTGCAGCACGCAGAGCCGGAAGAAATCTTCCGCGCCAAAAAACAGTTCCTGGAAAAAATCGAAGGCATCGGTCCCGCCCGAGCCATGGCGATCCGGAATTTCAACAATTTCTCAAGGGCCGAAGAGGAACTCCGTTTTATCAGCAAACACGGTATCAAAGCCCTGTTTCTAACAGATCCGGGTTACCCGAAAAGATTGCTCAATTGTTTCGATCCCCCCACTCTTCTGTATTACAAGGGTGAAGCCGATCTCAATGCCCCCCGGGTTATTGCCGTGATCGGTACCCGTCATCATACTGATTATGGAAAACAGGTCACAGAACAACTGATTGGCGACCTCGCTGCTAAACAGGTTACCGTAATCAGCGGACTTGCATTCGGCGTGGACGCCATCGCACACCGGTCCGCAATACGGAACCAAATCCCTACCATCGGGGTACTGGCCCACGGGCTCGACCAGGTGTACCCCGCCCCACACACGGGACTGGCCCGGGAAATGATGCAACAGGGCGGCGGGTTGCTAACTGAGTTCCCCAGCCGTACCCAGCCCGACAAACATAATTTTCCCAGCCGCAACCGCGTGGTCGCCGGTATCTGCGATGCCGTTGTGGTAATCGAAACCAACCTGAAAGGTGGCAGCATGATCACGGCCGATCTGGCCAACGGGTACAACCGGGATGTTTTTGCCATACCTGGTCGGATCCGGGACCCCCAAAATACCGGTTGCAATTTCCTGATCCGGACCAACCGGGCACAGTTACTGACCCATGCGGGGGAACTGGCGGAATCCATGGGATGGGATGAAAAAAAATCCGGTAATGCCAATCACAGGATTCAAAGAGAACTCTTTATTGATCTGTCAAAAGAAGAAAAAAAGATCGTGGACCTGTTGCAGGAAAAAGAGTCCGTTTCAATCGACGAAATCAACATCCTTTGCGGGCTGCCCGTCAGTGTTGCCGCTACTGCCATCCTTAACTTAGAATTACAAAACGTGATAGTATCTTTACCGGGTAAAATCTACCGTTTGTCCTGATTTATCAGCTGAGCGTCATTTTACGTTGTATCCTTGTCTTTGATTCATCAGGCCAAAAACCTTATCTTAAAATACCCATGAGGCGCCGGCCGACATTCAAGCTTTTTTTCCTGGTCCTGCTGCTGATAGCCGGGGGCTTAACGCATGGGCAGGTTTGTACAAACCTCGGGCAAACCCCTTCCTCGGCATTCCCCGTATGCGCGACCACCGTTTTCCGGCAAAATACGGTTCCACTATGCAGCACAAACGACATTTTTGTTCCTGGCTGTTCCAACCAACCCGGTGCGGCCAACTACCAGAATAAAAACCCTTACTTCTACAAGTTTACCTGCTATGTTTCAGGGACGCTCGGGTTTCTTATCGCCCCGTTGGCTCCCAACGAAGATTATGACTGGCAACTATGGGATATCACAGGGCGGAACCCGGATGCGATCTTCACAGACCCCTCCCTCGTGGTTACCGGAAACTGGGCAGGTACCTATGGTAACACAGGCGCTTCGGCATCCGGTGTGAGTTTTATTCAGTGTGCTTCTTTCCCGCCTGACAATGCTCCTACATTTGCCCAAATGCCCAATTTAGTCGCAGGGCATGAATACCTGCTGATGGTCAGTCATTTTACCGATGGGCAAAGCGGTTATGACCTTTCGTTTGGCGGCGGTACCGCAGTAATCACCGACCCGAATATTCCCAAAGCCCTGAATGTGCAAGCCGAATGTGACGGCAAAAAGCTTACTTTAAAACTGAGCAAGAAAGTGAAATGCCCGTCGGCCACTCCCAATGGGAGCGAGTTCAGTCTGTCCCCGGCCGTAACCACGATCGTTTCCGCCACCCCGGACTCTTGTGCGTTTTCATTTGATTTTGACGAGATCACACTTGACCTGGCCGCCCCCCTCACAGACGGAACCTATGCCCTTGTCATCAATAACGGAACGGATGGAAACACCCTGCGCGACAATTGCGACAACCAGATCCCCCCGGGTGAAAGAGTTACATTTACATATGCCGCGCCGTTACCTATTTTAGCTGACAGCATCGGCAAACCTGCCTGTGCCACTGATTCAATTCTGGTCTATTACCCCAAGAAGATCCGTTGTTCCACCATCTCGGCTTCAGGCTCGGATTTTACCATAACCGGACCAAGTGCGGTTTCGGTAACCGGCGCAAGCGGGCAATGCGTAAATGATCTCACAGAATATATTGTCATCCGGTTTGCCAGCCCGATATACACCAAAGGAAACTATATCGTAACGATACAGCCCGGGATCGACGGAAGCCCCATTTTTGATGCCTGTGGCCAGCCGATACTTCCTCAGGTCCTCAACTTTACCACAGCCGATACGGTTTCGGCTGATTTTCAGTATCGGCTTCTTTACGGTTGCCTCAGGGATACCGTACTATTCTCTCATGACGGGGCACACGATGTAACCAGCTGGAACTGGTCTTTCAATGGCGGTGCACCTGTGACCACCCGAACCGCTTCCATCATTTTCCCTGCAAAAAGCACAAACAGCGCGACGCTGATAGTAAGTAACGGAACCTGTTCCGATACATCCTTGCAAACCATCACCCTGGATAACGAAGTGAGGGCCTCCTTTGAAATGACAAATATCATTTGCCCGGAAGATCCGCTTGCCGTCATCAATACGAGTACCGGAAATATTGACAACTGGCGATGGGATTATGATGTCGTGGGTAACAGCACCCTGCAGGACCCACCCCCGTTCAGGTTTCCCACGATCAACCGCGAAGCGTATTATACAGTCAAACTGGTGGTCAGCAACCAGACCCTCGGTTGCAGCGACAGCGCCCGGCATACCCTCACTGTACTGGATCACTGCCTGATCGATGTCCCGACGGCATTCACACCCAATAATGACGGACTGAATGATTATTTCCGTCCGCATAACGCAATTAAAGCTGACCAATACGACTTCCGCGTTTACAACCGCTGGGGCCAACTGATATTCAGTTCGAGGAACTGGCAGGAAAAATGGGATGGCCGTATCAATGGCCTTGTACAACCTACCGGGGTATATGTATGGATGCTGCGTTATGTTCACCGGGATACCGGTCAGCCGGTGTTCCGGAAAGGGACTGTTACTCTGATCAGGTAGTCCTGGAATGCCCTTGGCCGATAGCACGGGGCTACTGTTTTAATCAGGCTGTCAGGAAGAAAAAAATACCTGAAATCTCGGAAGCGTTGCCGGTTGGGAACAGCAAAAAGCGTTGGTTTTGATGGGCGGAAATTTCCATTTGCCCATATTTACGGCGTCGCATATCTTTGCACATGGCAACAAGAAATTCCCCCCGCAAACAAGATGTTGATAAATTTTTCGGCGAAGGCCTCACCTTCGACGATGTACTCTTAATGCCCGGCTACAGCCAGGTTCTTCCCCGGGAAGTGAATATAAAAAGCAGGCTGACCCGGGACATCACCCTCCATGTGCCGCTGCTTTCTGCCGCCATGGATACGGTAACAGAAGCAGCCCTTGCCACCGCCCTGGCCCGCGAAGGCGGCCTGGGAATCCTTCATAAAAACATGACGATCGAGAAACAGGCCGAACAGGTCCGTAAAGTGAAGAGAAGTGAAAGCGGACTGATCATCGATCCCGTGACCCTGCATGCCGATGCCACCATCGGGGATGCCCTCCGCCTCATGCGTGAAAACAAAATCGGCGGAATTCCCATCATCGACAAAAAAGGGGTATTGGTTGGTATCCTCACCAACCGTGACCTGCGTTTTGAGGACAACCCCAAAAGAAAAGTGAGCGAGGCAATGACCAAGGAAAATCTTTTCACCGCACCCGAGGGTACCGATTTAAAAAAGGCGGAACAGCTATTCAAAAAAACCAAGGTGGAAAAGCTCCCGATCGTGGATAAACAGGGAAGACTCACCGGGCTTTTTACTTTTAGTGACATCCTGAAACTGAAAAGTCATCCCAACGCGGTCAAGGATGCATATGGCAGGTTGCTTGTCGGTGCCGGGGTTGGTATCACCAAAGACCTGCTGGACCGGGTGGCTGCATTACAGGCGGTAGGGGCCGACGTGATCGCCCTGGACAGTGCACACGGACACAGCAAGGGAGTGATCAATGCCTTAAAAAGCGTAAAAAAGAATTTCAGGAACCTGAATGTGATCGCGGGCAATGTGGGTACAGCTGCCGGGGCCACTGCGCTGGCCGACGCAGGTGCGGATGCGATCAAAGTGGGGATCGGGCCGGGTTCAATATGCACCACTCGCATTGTCGCGGGCGCGGGAGTTCCCCAATTGACTGCGATCATGGAAGCAAGTTCTGTTTTGAAAAAAAGAAATATTCCCATCATAGCTGACGGCGGGATCCGTTATACAGGCGATATGGTGAAAGCGCTTGCGGCAGGCGCCAATTGTGTAATGATGGGCAGCATTTTCGCGGGTACGGAAGAAAGCCCGGGAGAAACGATTATTTACGAAGGAAGAAAATTCAAGGAATACCGCGGTATGGGCTCGCTTGGAGCCATGGCTACCGGCAGCAGCGACCGGTACTTCCAGGATACCGAAGATGATATCAAAAAATTTGTTCCGGAAGGTATCGAAGGACGGGTCGCGTACAAGGGTTTTCTGAGAGAGGTCGTGTACCAGTTTACCGGCGGGCTGCGGGCTGGAATGGGTTATTGCGGGGCCGAAAACATTGAAGCACTCCAGCAGGCCCGGTTTGTCAAGATATCCAATGCCGGGATGCGGGAAAGTCATGCACACGATATTGAGATCACCAAAGAAGCTCCCAACTACAGCCGCCGATAATCCCGGTATAAACAGTCGGTTCCGGCTCCATCCTGTTTATACACCTGAACTTACCGGAAGGATAAAGCCGGGTTTGGTTAATTTGCACCTGCATGATTTGTCCGGCGTCCTATATTGAAATTGAATCCAGGATTTGTTAATCAGGATATGGAAAACGCACAGGATCCGGGTAATCATAAGAACAGGAACAAATTCACTGATGTATGCAAAGACTAACCCCCCTGCTGGCCGCCCTGGGCTGTGGACTCCTGCTTTTTTCGGCATGGCCGGTTTCCCCCCTTACCTTCCTGGTTTTTGTTGCCTGGGTCCCCCTGCTTTGGCTGGAGTCGGTAGTCCCTGGTAGAAAAAGGTTCTTCGGGTTGACCTATATTACCATGTTCACCTGGAATGTTTCCACTACCTGGTGGATATGGAATGCATCGGAACCGGGTGCACTGGCGGCATTCTTTGCCAACAGTTTCATCATGTGCCTGCCCTGGCTGGGGTATAAGATCGCCCGGAAATGGCTGGGAAACCCGGGTGGATATTTAGCGCTCATTGCATTCTGGATGAGTTTTGAATTTATCCACCTGCAGGACTGGGGTCTCAGCTGGCCCTGGCTTACCCTGGGAAATGTTTTCGCCACCCGACCTGATTGGGTTCAATGGTACGAATTTACAGGTACCAGTGGCGGAACACTATGGGTACTCCTCAGTAATATCCTGATCTTTGGCCTCATCTCTGAATATAACCGCAACGGACGTTCCAGGAAATATTTCGCGCAACTGGCGGGATGGCTATTGCTTCTCTTTATTCCGATCATCATATATAGCCCGTCTAAAAAATACGGGACTCCAGGTGATGCAGGGGATAATATCGTGGTGGTGCAGCCAAATATCGATCCTTACGAAAAAATATCAGCCGGCACCTTTGAAGCCCAGTTGAAGAAACTGATCTCAACTTCCGAGGGAGTTATGAACGAACGAACTTCGCTTGTGATATGGCCGGAGACCGCTTTATACACGGAAAACCGGATCAATGAATCCGAAATGAAGGAAAATTTTTTCCTCGCTCCGCTCTGGGCCTTTTTAAAGCGGCACCCGGGGACCCGGCTATTTACAGGAGTGGAGAGTTACCGGGTATTTGATCAAAAAACTGGACAGTCGGTGGAGTACAACGGAATACATTATGAATCTTATAATGGTTCAGCCCTGCTCGACAGCAGCGGTCCGCTGGCTTTTTATCACAAGTCGATGCTTGTACCTGGTGTGGAAACCCTGCCCTGGTTCCTGAAATTCCTGAGTACATGGTTTGCAAAATTTGGCGGAACCACAGCTGGCTATGCGAAACAGGTTGAACGGAGCGTGTTGAACGGGGCTAACGGATACCGGATAGCACCCGCCATTTGTTATGAAAGTGTTTACGGGGAATACATGAGCCGCTTTATCCGAAACGGGGCCAACCTTATATGCATTATTACCAACGATGGCTGGTGGAAAAAGACACCCGGGCATAAACAACATATGAACTATGCCAGGCTCCGGGCGATCGAAACCCGAACCTGGGTGGCCCGCAGTGCCAATACGGGAATCAGTTGCTTTATTGACCCGTTGGGGCGTGTCTATGATCCACAGCCATATAACACCCAGGCGGCAATCCGGTTTTCACCAGGTCACAATAACACGATTAGCTTTTTTGTAAAAAACGGGGATCTCCTGTCCCGGTTCATGATCGCTGTCAGCGGGATTCTTTTTCTGTGGGTACTGATGCTGAAAGGCCGGAAATTCCTGCAAGGAAGATCAGGAGTAAAAGGATAATTACTGACATTTCCCAAATCAGGATTAATGCTGATTTCATCAAATTTATCATCTTGACAAAAGAATTGATATATGAGGATAAAAAGATCCGGTACCGGGTTTATGGCAGCGGAAAACCTGTTTTGCTGGTTCATGGATTCGGGGAAGATGGCAGGATCTGGGATGGGGTGACAGAAAACATAAAAGACCGGTTCTTGCTGATAGTACCCGATCTCCCCGGGTCCGGTGCATCAGAGATGACAGGGGATTTGAGTATTGAAGGGATGGCCGATGTAATGCATGCAATAACCAGTCGGGAAATACCCGAAAACGTCCGGGGAACCGGGGCGATCATCGGTCACAGCATGGGTGGTTATATTGCTCTTGCTTTTGCGGAAAAATTTCCGGATACATTCCCGGGTCTGGGGCTGTTTCATTCTTCAGCTTATGCTGATACGGAGGAAAAAAAAGAAACCCGCCGAAAGGGCATTCGCTTTATCCGGGAAAATGGAGCCTTTGAATTCCTGAAAACCGTAATTCCCAATCTTTTCTCACCTGTAACCCGGGAAAAAAATATGGCTTTGGTACTGAATTTTATCGACGAGCAACACAACTTCAGCCCCGAAGCACTCGTTTCGTATTACGAAGCCATGATCAGGCGGCCGGACCGGACATCTGTGTTACAAAACCACCCCGGGCCTGTACTCTTTATCATGGGGAAATACGATATGGCTGTACCGATTAATGATGCGTTGGAACAGAGCCATTTGCCTGAAAAATCGTACATTCATATCCTTCAAAATTCAGCCCATTTAGGCATGCTGGAAGAATTTGAATTCTGTATCGGGTTTTTGGACGAATTTTTGCTTGTAATTTGACCATTTGAAGCTGACAAACGTATCAATGAAACGACTTTTACTCGTTATATTCTCCTTTTTTCTGCTCCTGGGGGTCGCTGAAGGGGCCCACATCAAAGGCGGTTTTTTCACTTATCGTTACCTGGGTCCAGGTTCGGGTACCAACCTGCGGTACCAGATCACCCTGACCGTCTATATGATCTGCAACCCTTCCCCGGGCCAGTTGAACAACCCCATCAATTTCAGCATATTCAACGCAGCTACAAACCAGTTTATCCAGGATGTCAGTGTACCCATTACGAACCAGTACCAGCTAAGCAAGGTTTATGACGAGCCCTGTATTTCAGGCGATGAAAGGGGGTGTTATTACGAGATCGTTGTGTACAATCTTTCATCCATAGAATTACCAAGAACCCCAGACGGTTATATCATCTCATACCAGCGATGTTGCCGGATCGGAGGGATCATCAATGTCACCAACAGCGGCAGTGTGGGAAACACATTCAGTATCCGGATACCCGGCACAGCGGTAGCCCCGGGTGCGGAAACGAACAGCAGCCCCAATTTCCTTGTCAATGACACAGCCATCGTTTGCCGGAATGCCTATTTTCAATACTCCTTTCAGGCTACAGACCCCAATGCAGACTCCCTTTCCTATTCCTTTTGCAGCGCATACCTGGGTGCTGATCAGGGAAACCCTGCTCCAGTATCGGCCACCAATCCTCCCTATACTCCCATTCCTTATGCGGCCCCGTACAGCGGTACACAACCCATGGGCAGCGGTGTTACGATCAATCCCCAGACCGGTCTTATCAGCGGAACCGCCCCGGGATCCATCGGCCAGTATGTAATCTGTGTTTGTGTCAATGAATACCGGAACGGCGTGCTGATCGGTACTACCCGCAAAGAACTTCACGTCCAGGTCAACGACTGCAACCCTTTACGGGCATTGCTTAATCCAAGAAATACAACCTGTGATGGTTTCACGGTGAATTTTCAAAATGACGCTTCCGGAAACCCACCCGGAACTGAATACCTCTGGATATTTGGGGATCCGCTCAGCGGCAGCCTGGATACTTCAATTTTACCTACTCCCACACATACTTATACCGATACAGGAGTTTATACTGTTCAACTCAGAGTTTCTCTTCCCGGGGGACTTTGTTCAGATAGTACCAGTATTCAGGTCCGGGTTTTCCCGGGATTTTTCCCTTCTTTCAATTACACAGGAGGTTGTTTTCAAAATCCTTATAGTTTTACCGACAACACCACCACCAATTACGGAGTGGTCAATGGCTGGCGATGGGATTTTGGAGAACCCACGACAAGCAATGATACCTCCCAACTTCAAAACCCGCAATGGACCTACCCTGCCCCGGGACCAAAGGATGTGCGACTGATAGTAACAAACAGTAAAGGCTGTGTGGATACGACCATTCTTACTATTACCGTATTGGACAAACCGTTGCTCACGCTCGGTTTTGCAGATACACTGATTTGCCGGAATGATATCATTCAATTAAATGCTTCGGGCACGGGCAATTTCAGCTGGACACCCCCCTTCAACATTTCCGGGGCGAATACCGCTACACCCACTGTTTCCCCGCCGGTCACAACCCGGTATTATGTAACCCTGGATGATAACGGTTGCCAGAACCAGGATTCGGTACTTGTTCGCGTGGTTGCGACGGTCTCCCTCCAGGCCATGCCTGATACATCGATCTGCCAGGGAGATGCAGTTCAGTTGAATGCGGTTTCAGACGGATTGTCCTTCAGCTGGACCCCTGCCGCCGACCTCAACAACCCGAATATCATTAACCCGATCGCCATTACCAACATTACCACCCGGTACATCGTTGTAGCCTCGATCGGTGGCTGTAGTGCCACGGATTCCGTGAATGTTACAGCCGTTCCTTATCCAGTTGCCAATGCGGGTATAGGGCCGCAGCTTTGTTATAACACCGCAGGTCAGCTCAATGCAACCATGGTCGGAACTTCTTTTAACTGGTCGCCCACCAGTTATATGGATAATCCCAATGTGCTGAATCCAAATGTTTTTCCGCCTCGCACAACCCAATATGTTTTATCGGTGTATGATATCCTCGGATGCCCCAAACCCGGACGGGATACCTTGGTGGTGGTGGTACAGCCTAAGATCAGGGCCTATGCGGGGGAGGATACCACAGTTGTTGTGGGGCAACCATTGCAACTCAATGGTTCCGGAGGTGTTGGATACCAGTGGTCACCGGCCACCGGTCTGAATAACACGATGATCTTTAACCCGGTTGGCGTATATGGATCTTCCATTGATTCGGTCCGGTATAAACTGCGGGTCCTGGATGCCATCGGATGTGCGGATTCGGCCTACGTAACGGTTTATGTATTCAAGACAAATCCATATGTGTTTGTTCCCACGGCATTTACTCCCAACAACGACGGGCTGAATGATGTTGTCCGCCCCATTGCTGTCGGGATCCGGAACATCAATTACTTTGCTGTATACAACCGGTGGGGAGAACGTGTTTTCTATACCACCACCAACAAGCATGGATGGAATGGCATTTACAATGGCAGACCCCAGGCCAGCGGCGTGTATGTCTGGATGCTTCAGGCCATTGACTACACCGGGAAGGCCATTTTCCTTAAAGGAACAGTGACTTTGATCAGGTGATAATCTGATGACTGCTATTTCCCAAAATACGTGTTGACACGGTTTCCGGTTATTCATAAAATTCACAAAAAAAACGAGCGGATGAATTAATTTGCCGTCAGATTGAACCTGATTTGACAACGCCGTTATTTACCCTTACCTGATATGCCAAAAATCGTTTTCATAACTGGAGCCACAGCCGGATTCGGAAAAGCCTGTGCCACCAAATTTGCTTCTCACGGATACGATCTGATCATCAACGGCCGCCGAACGGATCGGCTGCAGGAGTTGGCAGACGAGATCGAAAACCGTTTCAATGTGGCTGTCCTCCAGCTGCCGTTTGATGTCCGTGACCAGGATATCGTACTTTCTTCTGTCGGCGGAATACCGGATGAATGGAAAAAAATTGACGTCCTGGTAAATAATGCCGGGCTGGCCGTAGGCCGGGATTATTTTGATGAAGCCATCCTTGACGACTGGAACCGGATGATCGACACCAATGTAAAAGGATTTCTATTTGTGGCACGGGCCGTTTCTGAACAAATGGTAAAGCAGGGGTATGGTCATATCATTAACCTGGGTTCCATTGCCGGAAAAGAAGTGTATGAAAAGGGAAATGTATACTGCGCCACCAAGTTTGCTGTGGATGCATTGAGCCAGTCAATGCGGGTAGATCTGCTTCGACATGGAATTAAGGTCACCGCCATAAACCCCGGCGCTGCGGAAACCGAATTCTCGCTGGTTCGTTTCAAAGGAGATGAGGACACCGCCCGGAAGATCTATGACGGGTTGAAACCCCTGACGGCGGAAGATGTGGCGGATGTGATCTATTACTGTACCACCCTGCCGGCCCATGTCTGCATAAACGACCTCTCCCTCACCTGCACACAACAAGCCAGCACGATCTATTTTAACCGGAAGCAGGGTTGACACTGGTCAAGAAATGAAAGGCAGCGGGATTTTTCGTTTATCTTAGGTGGATTTTCCTCCTTACCCTTCGTTGATGGCCTGAAACTTGCCGTAATTTCCCCATGAAAATCTACCTGAAATGAAAAGATTTGGATCATTCATTTAATTACCGGGATTGCAGTTCCTATTTTTATGCAGAAGTACCAATACCTTACAGAGAAACGTATGAACCGATCCCCCGTCTTTCTTATCCTGCTGATACTGTTCAGCCAGACTGCTTTTTCCCAGGGCCGGATCCAGCAACAGAATTGCACCAATGAATCGATCAGCAAACAGGCCGACAGCCTGAAGACCGAATATGCAAAAGACGGGTATATCCTCGTTCGGGAAGCCTCCATGGCCATGGAAAGCGAATATGAAATGCCCGTGATCGTACCCTTAACCCAAGGCAGCTGGTACCAGTTCGTTTTTATCGGCGATTTTTCGTCCCGGCTTTACGAGGTGCGTATGTACGACTGGAAGGAGCGAATGGTTATTTATCGCCAGAAAAAATGGGGGGATGTAGACGGAAACGTGATCAGTTACACTTTTGTGCCGCAATTCTCTGAGTTCCATATGATCAAACCCGTACAGGTGAACAAGCAAAAAAAGAAAAATCTCTGCGGGTATGTCCTGATGTTCAAAAAAACCGGTGGTGCCGAACAATCAGCCGCACTTACTGCAGCCGGAAAATAATGTTGTGATCGAGCCCTTTTTGCGCCAAATCAAAAGGCAATATATTCTTCTAAACTTTTTACTTCCATTCTGATCATTCGTGGACAGGGACGATACAAAACCATTGACATTTTCCCTGTCAGGCTAAAGAAAGTGGCCCTTCCATCCCGATTGGCGATAATACAACCAGGCCCCATCGTGCATTGAGAGGACGGAACAGACAAAGAGCAAACAGCCTTCTTCAATGAGAAAAAGAAGATACCTGAACACCATTCCTACTGGTGAAGAGGATTTACTGGGATAGCGATATCCGTACCTGGAGACCTCCCCTTGTATTGGTAATCGGGAAGGCATTGCTGATCTTGGGAATATTCTTGTTCTGTTCGAAATACAGCTTCAGGCTTACTTTATTATTCAGTACATAATCGATCGAAGGTGCAATACGGATCACTTTTTGCCCGGCCGTACCAAAAGAGGTACGCTGGTCAAGTTTGCTGTTGGCAGTGGCATCGTCCCGCAGGCTGAAGTCCATCCGGATGGTAACATCGTTATCCATTTTCATTTCCTTCTTACCAAACTTAATATTCTTGATCAGGGGAAGACCTTTCTGCCGCCAGTTCAGCCCGAATGTCATTTCTGTGGACCGGTTCTCTGCAAGCTGATAATCGATCAGGCTCAGGCTCAACTGGCGACGTTTACTGAACTCAAACCGGGTGCTTAACTGGTTGGTGAATGTAATGTCCACCTCGATCAACGGGTCAAACGACTCCTGGATCGTGATATTGGGCACGAGGAAATACGGGATGAAGTTACCTGTCAGCGTATCGCGGAAATACGGATATCCAACCCGGAGCGGATCTAGGAACAGCAAAGCAGTATTGAAGCTGTTCATGCTGAGGGTGCTGTGATACCCGTGACGGATGGTGAAATTGGTGAAAATTTTATCCAGTCCGGGTATCCGTGAAAGTCCGTTGTACGTAAGGGTCCAGTTCGGTTTGGGGATCAGTCCCGAGAAAGGATTGGCCCGTATACTGGGGTTATCATTCGGCACCATTTTCACACTGGTCGGATCCCTTTTTGTATACGCAGCGATAAAGGCAGGGATTACCACATCCTGCGCATACCGCCCGTAGCCCTTGAAATATGTCGGATCATTCGGATCAGCCACACCGCCCTGGTAAGGATTAAGACCTGCCAGTTTCCGTGAAAGGATGACCCGGTTGTTTTCAAATGTCTTGAAGGTCTCTGAAATCACATTCGGGTCAAACTTGGTGAACAGCGTCTGGAATGAAATAAAACTGATGCTGAAACTGCCCATCGCGTAAGGATTCAGCCTCGTCAGGCCAACGTTGTCAAACTTGCTGGTATCCTTATAGAGTTCCGAATATTGCTTATCAAAGGTCTTGTCGAGATTCAGGTCAATATTGAAATCCCGGAAGGGGCTCACCTGGGCGGTCAGGTTCAGCCGCTGGTTGTAGCGCTGCTGGATCATTTTGCTCACCAGGGTATCTGTTGACAAAAGGCCCCTTCCTCCCAAGCGGTTGATCCAATTGGTATCCGGCTGGTACCCGAATATATAACGGAATCCGGGCTGACCGCTCTTCAGGTTCTGTCCCAATACACGGGTGCTGTCCATATAACCAGGCAGTGTTGTTCCAAAATCTTCTGTATACTGCAACCCCACCCGCTTCACAGCAGTCAGGATACGGAAAAAGAATTTAGGCAAGGTCCCTACTTCGGGCAGTTGGTTGGGATCTTTTTTCTCCCTTACTTTTTTCTCTTTCTTCTTTTTGGGTTTTTTGATCCGGATGATCTTGCCTTTTTTGTTACGGATCGTATCCGGTTTTGCCTGGGTCGCATCTTTCTGACCCTGTTGAGCGGTCTTGGGTTCGGTCCGTGGTGGTGCGGTATTTCGGGCAGAAGGCGGCAGGCTGTTATTAACCGCACGGAGGAACCTGGACTTGTTATACAATTCCTCGAATTTCAGTTCTCCGTTGACGGTCCGGGTTTGGGTATTGGCGAGTGTATGCCCCAGGTTGATCTCGGGTGTACGTTCCAACAGGGAAGCGGCAAGCCAGTTGTATTTGGTATTGTAGCTGGCACGCAGCGAGGTCCAGTTCAGGAATGGAATCTTCTGGGTAGGCACATTATAAGTAACTGTAACCTCCTGCTGGTAATTGGTGTTCCGGCCGCCCTTGAAAATATTTTTCCGGATGCTGTCTTTTTTCTCGCGCGTGTCTATCCGGCCTGCCGGTTCATCGATCCTTGCATAATTGGTGGCGCTGAAATCAATATTGATCGATTTCGTGATCGGCCACTGCAAAATATAATAGCGGTCAAACGTAAAATACTTGTTATAAGTTTCCGGGATCTTATACGGGCCGCCCCCGATATTGCGGAGACGGGTGGCCCCGAACTGACGGAACAAGTCGGCTTTGAATGCGATCTGTGAAGGTGCGTAATTGAGATTGAAATCCTTGATCAGCGCCAGCCAGGGTGATTTAGACTTGATGATTTTCTTGAAAGGTTCAAGGGCCTTTGCCTGCGGGGCATAGGTATATCCCAGTGCACCCCTGGTTCGGCGGAGTTCATCCTGTTCGATCAGCGGGCTATGGCTCAAAGTCTGGATGTAGGAATAGTTGAAATCAAAATTGGTGATACTCCAGATCTTGGGTTTCTTCCCGTCTGTTTTCAGTTTCCGGACATTGGTCAGGTTCACGGTTTTGATCGTACTGATATCCTGTGCGTCATTCCGGATGGAATCGCGTTTGTCTCCCGCAGCATTTTTCAGCTTTTCCTTGAGGTTGATATCCAGGTCAAAGGGATCATATTCGGGGGTGCTGCTCCGGTAACTGATCCCTGCATAAACGGGTATCTGGAGTCCCAGTTTCTTCGGAAGCAGTTTTCCCGCTTCGATGGTGGCGCTGGCATCCAATGTATACACATCTTCCCGGCTTCTTTCATTCACCCGTTGCTCCAGTGTACCGAATCCGCGTGTGCGGGCGGTTCCGGCCAATGTAAGGGTACCCAGGTCTGCAAGCCTAAACTCCACGCGCGCATTTGCGGCCCACCCTCCCTTTTCATCCAGCTGGGAAAGGCGAAGTTCATTGAACCAGACTTCCGTGCACAATGATTCCTGCGTGACGTTTTCCACCGCCAGCAACATACCGCGCACTTCCCCAAGGTTAGGGTTTCCCAAGATCGCGAATGACCTTCCGTCAGCCATTACTTCCCGGTAATACTGTGAGGGCAACACTCCCAATTTATTCCTTTTGGATTTCAATTGGGTCAGGATATCAAGATCAAAGTCAAGATCATTTTCTTTTGGCCAGATCTTCAGGCTGTCCGTTTCCCCAAAATCGGTTATACGCAACGGGATCTTTACTTCATAATAATTCCCGGAGAAATCATTCCCTATACGGATAACAGCATTCAGATCCCCGAAATCAATAGGCTGGTAATTGGGTACAGATTCCGCATGGATAAACATCTGTAAACGCTTGTACTGGCGCATATCCAGGTTCAGCGTTTTGAAAATTCCGCGCCCCTCTTTTTGATTCAGCCCGCAAACCTGCATGCTAAGCGCCTGTTCATTCAGAAGCAGGGCCACATTGTTATTACTCAGCTGCTGCTGTCTTTCGATACCCGGCGGGATCCGGTAAGGGATCGGCTGGCGCTGGTCATTTTCTTCAATATTAACTGCCAGGGTATTGACAGCAGTGGGATCGGGTGAAGGAATGTTTGTATACTGACCGGTCGTATCGATCTTGTACCTGAATTTTCTCCACTGGTTCCGGATTAGCTCCAGTTTTCCAAACCGCATGACAACCGAATCGGCAAACCCGGTAACAAACATCCGGATGAAGCGGATTGATTTAAAATCCGGGATATTACCCACTTTCAGCTGGTACTGATCCACCGGGATCCGGAACAGGTACCACCTTTCTGTCCGGGTGGTTCCGTCGGCCAGGGTTACTGTAGGTGTCCGTACATCGGTGATGAAGTTGGTGCCCGGCATCATATTGGGCTGTATATCCACTTTGTATTGAAAATATTCCTCCACCTCATTCATGGTATTGTCCCGGTTCATTTCCTCCTGGTCGGGGTATTGGGTGAAGGCATTAAAAAATTCCGTGTTATTCTCTGCTACGGGAGAGTTGCCGTGGGGGTTATTGATATTCTTATAACGTTGCAGGATACCGGCGACCTGTCCCTGGTCGAATGAAGGATCCCGGTAGGCCTTGAAATTATCTGCAGAAGGATCAGCCTGGGCTCTCTGATATGCCGGTGACCCGGCTCCGAAATTCGATTGGAGCGCGGTCAGATACGGAGCAAATTTAGTCCGCTCCTCATCATCCTGTAACCCGTCAAACCCCACATCCTGCAGCGGCCGGTCGGCGGGATCATTGCTGAATGCATTGGTTACCTGAAGCGGGTTTGCTGGTACTTTTCCCCATACGGTACTGTTATCTACCGGGGCGTTGTTGGTGGTGGTAGGCAAACCGTTTTCATATAACCTCTTTCCGTCGCGGAGTACATCTTCCGAGATGTTCCCGAGATTGAAATAAAGCCGGCCTCCATTCGGGTTTGCAGTATTGGCAATAAATGGATCCTGAAGCCAGAATTCGATGAACTCGATATTGCTGGTTTCAAAATCCGTCTGGTCGATATTCCGCATCAAACCACCCCAAGCCTGTTGCGGAAAACGCAACCTGCCATTGGCATCTATCCGGGTGGCGGAGGCTTCAAAATTGTAGGGGCCCTTATCCTTGGGATAAAAAGCCAGGTCAAAAGTGGTCAGCAATCCCTCTCCAAACTGAGTATTCCGCTTCGGGAATATCTCGCGCTGAAGAACCTGGCGGGTTTCGGGTCTGGACAATTCAGCCAGGTTGTTACGCAGGGGGTTGTTGTTGCTTCGCTTTTCCTGGAGAGTCGGCTCAATATTGTACCAGGCCAGCTTGCCCCGGTTATAGCCGCTGCGAAGGTCATTATTGAATCCAGACTCAGGGAACAGCCCGTTCCCTTGCGGAATCGAGGCAAGACCCCAGCTGATCAGCGGGAACCGGAGATCGATATTGGCACGGGTTCCTTCAAAATCATCTATGTAGGACTGTCCGCCTTTCTCCGGTCTTCCATCCCGGTCTGTTCCATTGATCTGCTTGGCATGCCCGGGATCCAACAGGGCCGCTTCGGCTGTGGCCGTAACGGAAGACATCGCCTTGGTAGTGTAGAAAGGAAGTTTATCCAGCCATTTGGTCAGACGCGGCAGGTCATTTCGGTAATCGACATCCACGCCGTACATGGTATTCCGGATCGGATCTTCCCCGTATAACTGTTTTATAAAGAACGGACGCTCACCTAGTCTTACGATCGTTCCGCCCAGGGTCAGTTTTTTATTGGCCAGGTAATCCAGTCTTACTCCCATGAAATTTTTCTGCTGGAAACCAAAAGCCTGGTTGTTCTCATACTGAATGCTCACGGGTATACCGGAGTTCAAAACTGCCTGGTTTGTTACCCGGAGTGTTCCTAGGTCATAATTGATTTCATAATCCACGTTCTCCTGCAATACCTGACCGTTGGCTGTTACGGTGACCGATCCGCGGGGAATATTAAATCCGAGCTGGTACTCTCCTGATCCGGCACCCGGCAAGCCTCCCTGGGCTCCTGCATTCCCTCCAAATCCGCCGCCTGCCAGTCCGCCAAACCCGCTTCCGGCAACGGAGCCTGATGATTTTGATTTACCTGTGATCCGGAACCTGTTGAGGTTGGCAAAAGTCTGGGCGATTGCCTTGATGGTATCGTAAAGGGGATAATAAAGATATTTATCCCGCAGGGTTTGGGTTGCGTAGATATAATCCAGGTCATGCCCGAACGGCTCCAGCACGGGAAATACAATGCGGCTCTGCGATGAAATCACGGTAAACCCTTCGACAAAGTCAAATACCCCGTCGGGTTGCGGGTCATTTTGATTGTTTAGCCGGTCGAGGTTGGTCAGGGAAATAATGGGTTGCCCTTTGTAAGGGTCGCTAACATCATTCGGGGGCAAATACCTTTTTTCACCGAGACTGGGCTCCTCATATGTCATATTCAACTGGAAATCCTGGCGCTCCAGTTGTCCGTAGCCAACGGAATAGACATTCTTCATCATCAGGTCCCAGATGGGAAGGTTCGTCCGCTGGGAAGTCGCTTTCAATAATTTCAGGAACAGGACCCGCTGGGATGTTCCGGATGTGTCCGGGGGCACATCCTGGGAAAACTCACCTACCTGGAATGTGCGTCCGTTGTATGTGTACTGATAAGCCACACCCAGTACTTCATCAGGCTGGAGTGGCTGGTTGAGGGAAAGAAATCCGATCTGCGGGTTATAATAATAATCCGTTGGCAGCAGTTTTCGCGCAAATGTTTTTTCAAAATCCTGAACCGGTGCCAGGCCAAATGTTGTCAGTGCATTCTGAACCAATGATGAGTTCCGGTAGCTGGGGTTGAGATTCAGGATGGAATACAGGTTGTTGGCATCGTTGCGGGGAAGGGATTCACCTGAACCCGTGAGCAGGGGTGTCCGGTAAGGATTCCGTTCTCCCAGGTCCATAAATCCAACGATATCGCGGGTATCAGTCGTCGCGCCATTCCGGTTTGTGACCCAAACTTCCAGTCTAAGCAATTGAACCCTGGAATTAACCACGGGCAATTGTTTCATGGCTGCATTATAATTGTTCCGGAAATATTGTGCCAGCAGGAAGTGGCGGTTCTCATCATACTCATCCGCACGCAGCGAGAATGATTGGGCGGCCGACCCTCCCTGGAGATTCTGTGACTGTCGCTGGGACTGTTGGTTGGCCAGGACCGTGGTGACAAACAGTTTCCCGAACTGCAATTGCGTTTTGATCCCGAACAGGGACTGGGCTCCGGGTATCAGGGTCCCTTTGGAGGCAAAATTGGTGTTACCTGCCTGAAAGACTTTTACGATATCGTCATCCTTGCCCTTGAAATCCAGTTTCAGCTGATTTTCAAAATTGAAATTGGCCAGGGTGTTGTAGTTGATCGGAAGCTTTAACTTCTCCCCGATACTCGCATCCACCTGCAGCTGTGAATTCATATTGAAATCAAACCCCCCGTTATTCCGGGCCCGCTCGGGAAGGGTCGGGTTTTTGATCACCTGCCCCTGGTAACCCGCCAGCATTTCCACATACCCGGTGGGTTTGATGTCGATCTTTACCTTCCCATCGGGTCCTACTCCCATGATTCTGTTAAACCAGTCGTTGGAAACCTTGAACTTGGGTTTGAAAAGCCGGCGGTTCATATTGGAAAGCAGGGCCGAACGCTTTTTGAAATAATCCCGCTCATCCTGCCGGCCCTGGAGCCTTACAAATTCATCCATCGAGAAAGAAACCGGGGTCCGGTAATACCTTGTCCCGATCTTTTCAACGATATAATACTGCCGGGTTTTGGGATCGTATTCAATATTTTTTTTGATAATGGATGTATCCTGTAAGTCAAATGGGTTACGGCCGGGATAGGAATAAGGATCACCCGGTCTGTCGTATAAGGGATACCTCGTTGTATCGGAAATTGCTGCTTTTTTCCCTTTTGGGCCGGGGCCGAAATACCCTGCATTTGCCCCGTAAGAGCATGCAAGTAAAATGGTAGTGGATACCAGTGTTCGGAAAATATAGGCAGCTGTAAGGTTCAAGGTTTTCTCTCCATCAATTAGTTTCCTGAAAATAGTCGAATTAGAGGGTACGAAGTGCTAATTTAACCAGTTCCTCGACAGGCAAATTGGAATTAACCGCCAAAACCTTTTCCAGGGCCTGACCGGCAGCATTCCGGCCAATACCCAAAGCGGTCAAAGCATTTAACGCATCCTGATGCAAAGTATTGTTTTTCATTGGAAAATTATTTGCTTCGGGGTTAAATTTCACCAGTTTATCCTTTAACTCCAGCACCATTCTTTCGGCGGTCTTTTTACCGATTCCTTTTATCCCTTCCAGGGTCCGGCTATCCCCCTGGATGATCGCTTTTGCCAGCTCGTCAGGCTTCATATAAGACAGGATGACCCGGGACGTGGAAGCCCCTATTCCGGAGACTCCAAGCAGGTACAAAAACATCTCTTTTTCAGCCAGGTCGAAAAATCCATAAAGAATATGCGCATCCTCCCGGATCAACAGGCTTGTATGCAACAAACCCTCCTCCAAATGCTGGATTTTAGTATATGTATTCAGGCTGACCTGTACTTCATACCCTACTCCATTGACTTCCACATGCACCAATGCAGGGCTTTTGTATACAAACCGGCCTTTCAGGTAGGCGATCATAGGTTGCGAAAATAGGTGAAAAGTACAGGAATGCGGAAGACCTGTATCCATTCTGAAGGGATTCAGAAAAATTGAAGGAAATGTGTGAACCGTTGTATTTTGGCGTTCTTAGAGGGGTGGCGGACTTCTCCCTTCTTATCTTAACTTTGGCGACTTTTACGCTAACAATTCTGTCTCATGACTAAAAAAATCACAGCTGCAATAACCGCAATCGGCGGGTATGTTCCGGAAGACCGGCTCACAAATTTCGATCTGGAAAAAATTGTGGAAACGAATGATGAATGGATCCGCACCCGGACTGGAATTTCTGAACGAAGGATTCTCAAAGGGGAAGGCAAAGCCACCTCAGACATGGTGGTTCCCGCTGTGCTCCAGCTTTGTGAGAAAAGAGGGATACACCCGGAAGAAATCGACTGCCTGATTGTCGGAACGGTAACTCCTGATATGGTATTTCCATCCACGGCCAATATAGCCTGTGATAAACTGGGAGCCCGGAACGCTTGGGGATTTGATCTTTCTGCCGCCTGTTCGGGTTTCCTGTATTCACTTACGGTAGGCGCCTCGCTGATCGAAAGCGGGCGTTACAAGAAAGTAGTCGTTTGCGGAGCGGATAAGATGAGCGCCATTGTAGACTACCAGGACCGGGCCACCTGTATCATTTTCGGCGACGGGGCGGCTGCGGTTTTGCTGGAACCAAATCACGAGGGCTATGGTGTGCTCGACAGCATTTTGAAAAGCGATGGCAGCGGGTGCCAGTTCCTTCATATGAAAGCCGGAGGATCGAAAAAACCGGCAAGTGTGGAAACGGTGATGGCGCGGGAACATTATGCCTACCAGGAAGGTCAGGCCGTCTTTAAGTTTGCCGTGAAAGGGATGGCGGATGTCAGTGCTGAGCTGATGGAAAAAAATAACCTGACTGCAGATGATATTGCCTGGCTGGTGCCACACCAGGCCAACCTCCGGATCATCGACGCCACGGCCAACCGGATGGGGCTGCCAAAAGAAAAAGTGATGATCAATATTGAAAAATTCGGGAACACAACAGCAGCTACCATTCCCCTCTGTCTCTGGGAGTGGCGTCATCAACTGAACAAAGGAGATAATATCGTGCTGTCTGCTTTTGGCGGAGGTTTTACCTGGGGAGCCACCTGGCTGAAATGGGCGTATTGATCGCTTTTTTGTAACCCCGTTTCATATGAAATCCGGTGCGAGCCACCGGGTCTGGTCTTATCATGGACCTTTATCATTCATGGTTTCCGGGAAATCTGTTATACCAACCAAATACCCGGTATTCCCTTAAATTACTTCCGGCCCCGGCTCCACAAAATAAAATCGGTGGGCGGGAGTTTTGTCACACCCAGTTGCCTCAGTATATTGATCAGTTGTCCCCGGTGGTAAGTGCCATGATTGAATACATGAAGAAGCATTTGCCAGATTGGCTGCTTGTACTGGGTTCCGTTCATGCTTTGGTACTGGAATACATGCTCCAGTGCAAGTTCGGAAGCATGAGCCACCCACTCCTCCCAAAGCCGTGACTGGCTGATCAACCCGTTTGACACATCCCGCATTGATCCGTTGAAGTTTTCACTGGGACGGATGATCCGCTCATGGAGTTTCATCCGTTGCCACCAGGCACTTTCCGCATCCCACATATGCAGCACCGTATGGTACAGGCTTCCATGACTGCCTGGCACTTCGACCTTATGATTTTCCTCCGGAAGGGAAACGATCAGGTTTACGAGCTTCTGATGAGCCCAGGTATTGTAAGCGGCATATTGCCTGAGGAGTTCTTTCATGCAGGAGGTTTGGTAAGGTTGAATCAGTTATTTTTGGAAACGATCAAATTTCCAACTTTCAAATTTGCGATATGGATAAAAGTTATCCCCTGCCGGGCGAAACACCCGGAACTGATTTATCGGGCTGGGGGTCGATGGCCGTTCATGCCGGTCACCAGACAGACCCCCGGTATGCGCACCAGGTTCCGATCTACGCGAGCAGCACCTACGTATTTGACGATGCCGAACAGGGTATGCGCCGGTTCAGCGGAGAAGAAAAAGGGTATATCTACAGCCGCTGGGGAAACCCCACCATGACAGAGGCGGAAGATAAAATCGCGGCACTCGAAACTTTCGGACTTGATCTTCCAGTGAAAGGAATCCTCCATGCCTCAGGTATGGCTGCCATCAGCACCCTGATGCTGGCCACTCTGAAACCGGGAGATAAGATTCTTACTCACTATTCTTTGTACGGGGGAACCAATGAACTGGTTGGCTCGGTATTACCGGGTATGCAAATTGAAGCTGTCATCACAGACCTTCGAGACCCTGCCAACGCGGTCCGGGAACTGGAAAAAGATCCTTCGATCCGGATGTTATACCTGGAAACTCCGGCCAACCCCACCATCCAGTGTGTTGATATTGAGGAATTGTGCCGGATTGCCCGCCTGTATGGTTGCCTCGTGGCTTGCGATAATACATTCGCCACGCCCTACCTGCAGCAACCCTTCCGGTATGGTGTCGACTTCGTCATCCATTCCACCACCAAATTCCTGAACGGACACGGTACAGCCATAGGCGGCATACTGATTGGAAGAGATCTCGAATTCATGAATACCCATTGCACAAAAGTGCACCGGATCCTTGGCGGAAATTCCAATCCGTTTGATGCCTTTCTGCTTATCCAGGGGATTAAAACACTGGAGTTGAGAATGGAACGACATTGTCAGAATGCCATGGAAGTGGCCCGTTTCCTCGATCAACATGTGTCCGTGGCAAAAGTGAATTATACTGGACTACCCCATCATCCGGATCATGCTGTGGCGATGAAACAAATGCGACATCCAGGCGCCATGTTGAGTTTTGAATTAAAAGAAGGTTTACAGGGTGGCATAGACTTCATGAACAAGCTGAAAATGTGTGTTCGTACCGTATCTCTTGGAACCTGTGACACCCTCCTGTCTCATCCGGCTTCAATGACCCATAAAAGCGTGCCCCGGGAGGAAAAAGAAAAGTACGGGATAACCGACGGGTTGATCCGGATGAGTGTGGGAATTGAAAATGTAACAGATATAATTAAGGATCTCAACCAGGCGCTGTCCTGATAATAACTGCAGATTTGAATTTTTATCTAATTTTTTCATGTCAGATTATAAATTATGAGCATACTGATCCGAAGGGCGTTACGGGAAGATTGCCCCAGGCTACTGGAACTGGTCAGGGAGCTGGCTGTTTATGAACGGGCTCCGGAAGAAGTGACCGTTACCCTTGAACATTTCACCGAAAGCGGATTTGGAGAAAAGCCGGTATGGTGGGCCTTTGTTGCAGAGGAAAACGGCATCATCCAGGGATTCGCCCTTTATTATATCCGTTATTCCACCTGGAAAGGTCAGGCCATGTACCTGGAAGATATCCTGGTCACTGAATCCGCCCGGGGCCGGGGAATCGGCAAACAATTATTTGACAGGCTGATCGAGGAAGCAAAAGAAAAGAAACTGAACCGTATCATCTGGCAGGTACTTGAATGGAATGAACCTGCGATCGGTTTCTACAAAAAATACAACGCAGATTTTGACGGAGAATGGCTGAACTGTTCGATCTATGTTTAACTGACCCCTCCGACTTCCATATCCTTGCTGATCTTCAAGACCAGCCCCTGCAGGACTTTACCCGGACCAGCCTCCGTAAATTTGGAAGCCCCGTCTGCGATCATTGCCTGGACGCTCTGTGTCCAGCGAACCGCACCGGTCAGTTGATCGATAAGGTTCTGTTTGATTTCCTCCTTGTCCATGACGGCCCGGGCCACTACGTTCTGGTAAACGGCGCAGGTGGGTGAATGAAACTTGGTAGATTCGATAGCGGCAGCGAGTTCTTCCTTGGCCGGCAGCATCAGGGGTGAATGAAACGCGCCCCCGACCGGAAGAACCAGGGCTCTCTTGGCTCCGGCGGCCTTCATTCGCTCACAGGCGGCTTCTATCCCCGAAACAGAACCACTGATGACCAATTGTCCCGGGCAGTTGTAATTGGCAGGCACAACGATTTCCCCGGTTTCCTGCTGCACTTCCCTGCAAATGGATTCTACCAGGTCATCCGCGAGATTCAGAACGGCAGCCATCGTTCCAGGAGTTACCTCACATGCTTTTTGCATGGCAAGGGCCCGTACAGACACCAGGCGCAAGGCATCTTCAAAACTCAGGGTTCCATTGGCAACCAATGCGGAAAATTCTCCCAGGGAATGACCTGCAACCATATCCGGGTGTGATTGCTCAATGCTTTTATATGCGATTATGGAATGCAGGAAAACGGCCGGTTGGGTCACTTTGGTTTCCCTGAGATCCTGTTCGGACCCCTCAAACATGATATCAGAGATCCTGAAACCGAGTATTTCATTGGCTTGTTCAATCAGCTTTTTGGCAAAGGCACTGCTTTCATAAAGTGCTTTACCCATTCCCGGAACCTGGGAACCCTGTCCCGGAAAAACGAATGCATGTTTCATAAACTGGAATTTATCCCCCCAGATCCCATCCGACCTTTAAGACGAATGAGTCTCCCGGCAAATTTGCAGATCGGCTGCAATTGTTTTGGGAGGCTGCAAATATACTCTTTAATGAAGATCCGCGGTGATGAGTTTAAGGAACTCACTCCGGCTTGAGTTTTTCTGGAATTCCCCGTCAAATGCAGATGTGGTTGTGACCGAATTTTGCTTTTGCACCCCCCGCATCATCATGCAGAGATGTTTGGCCTCGATAACCACAGCCACCCCGAGAGGGTTCAGGGTTTCCTTGATCGCATTCATGACCTCCACGGTCAGTCTTTCCTGTACCTGCAGCCTCCGGGCATATACATCCACAACCCGGGCGATTTTACTTAGACCGGTGATCCAGCCGTTGGGGATATACGCGATATGTGCTTTCCCGAAGAAGGGAAGCATATGATGCTCACACATGCTGTAGAGTTCGATATCCTTAACCACGATCATTTCACTGACCGGTTCATGAAACTTGGCCGAATTGATGATCGCCCGTGCATCCAGGTGATATCCCTGTGTCATGTATTGCATGGCCTTTGCGAGACGCTCAGGAGTTTTCAGCAACCCCTCCCGGGCCGGGTCTTCACCAAGATGTCCCAGGATCTCTTTATAACTTTCCATCAGACCTGAAGTGGTCTTCTCATCAAACTGTTCCGTTTTCGTATATGCCATAATTAACAGGGGAATTTAATAATTGACTTAAGCCGGGTATTCCACATAATTCCGGGGCGTTTCATATAGCCTGACCTGTAAAGTCAGTTTCTTGTCGATCCGGCGCCGGAGCAGATTAAAAATGACCATTACAATGTTCTCAGCGGTCGGGTTTACCTCCCGGAATTCGGGCGTGTCCAGGTTCAGGTTTTTATGATCAAACCGGGTATGGATCTCTTCCCGGATAATTTCACTCAGCACTTTCATATCAATCACGAACCCGGTTTTCGGATCCGGTTTGCCAGTCACTTTGACTTCAATGTCGTAGTTGTGACCATGATAATGCGGGAGGGCACATTTCCCGAATACTTTTTCATTGGTGGCCTCATCCCAAGCCGGGTTATAAAGCCGGTGGGCAGCATTGAACTGCTCCTTCCTGAAAACAGCGACTTTTTTGCTCATGGTGCATATTTGACCCGTCTTTGCGGGGATAACAACGTATAGCGGATAAAGTTCAGGCGTGTTCAGCTTCCATAATATTCCACATAGATCTTGGAAGTCTCCACCAGTTTCAGTCGGTGCAACCGGACCCCCGGAGGCAAGGCAGGCGACAGTTCATTCCAAATCGCGGTTACCAGGTTCTCTATCGAACACAATTTACCTTTCATGAAATCCACGTCCACGTTCAGGTTCCGGTGATCCAGTTTATTAATAACCTGTTCCCGGATGAGGGATCCCAGTTTCTTGGCATCAATCACAAATCCCGTATCGGGGTTGGGTTCTCCCATAACGGTAACATACAGATCGAAATTATGACCATGCCAGTTTTCGTTGGCGCAAGGGCCAAATACCTCGTCATTCTTTTCCCTGGACCAGTTGGGATTATAAAGTTTGTGGGCGGCGTTAAAATGTTCGATTCGGGTTAAGTAAACCATGCTTTACTTTTAGCATTTCTCACAGCATCGGGCGGAGAAACGGGTGAGGCGCAAAGGTAACAAAACTTACCAGTTTATTCCCAATAGTACATAGTTTCGTATTGCAGAACCCACAGAAGTATTATGAATTGCCTGGTTATTGCAGCAACACCCATTGAGATCGACCCCTTACTGGAGAGACTACGGTCCGGCAAAGACTGGCCTTCCGGGCATTCCCTGGATATACTGATTACCGGAATTGGCCTGACTGCCACCACCTATTCGCTTACCCGGCAGTTAAGCCTGAAACGACCGGACCTTGTAATCCAGGCCGGGGTGGGTGGATGTTTTGACAACCGCATCCCACTCGGAAGCGTACTGGCGGTTAAAAAAGAGGCCATCGCCGATCAAAGTGTGATCGAGTTGAACCGCCTAAAGTCACTTTTCGACCTGAAACTGGTACCCCAGAATAAACATCCTTTTCACCGGGGATGGCTGGTCAACCGGGATGAAAGGTTAAAACTAACCGGGATGAAGCGGGTCAGCGGAATCAGCGTAAATGAAATCAGCACTTCTCCCAGAAAGATTGCATTTTACCGGGAATATTTCAACCCGGTTGTGGAATCGATGGAAGGAGCCGCCCTGCATTATGTATGCCTGCTGGAACAGGTTCCTTTCCTGCAACTCCGGAGCATCAGCAATTATATCGGGGAACGAAACAAGAAGAAATGGGACCTCCGTGATTCCATTACCAACCTGAACCGGGAACTGATCAAATTATTGGAGATAATATGAAAATCACCATCGGTTTCTCACCCTGCCCCAATGACACGTTTATTTTCGATGCATTGGTTAATCACCGGATCGATACCGGAGGGCTGGAATTTGAACCGGTACTGGAAGATGTTGAAACGCTTAACCAATGGGCTCTTGAAGGCAAACTTGATGTTACCAAACTCAGTTATCCCGCTTTCTTCAGATCATTGGACCAATATGTGCTTTTGAATGCCGGAAGTGCGCTCGGAAAGGGAGTGGGTCCAGTGCTGGTGAAAAACCCCGACCTCGAATCCGGGGATCTTTCCAGTCTGAAAGTCCTGATTCCCGGCGAGAATACAACCGCTAACCTGCTGCTTGGTTTTGCTTACCCAGGTATCCGGAATAAACGCCCGATGTTATTTTCTGAGATTGAAGACCTGGTGCTCAGCGGGCTGGCCGACCTGGGAGTGATTATTCATGAAAACAGGTTTACCTACGAGGAAAAAGGGCTTAAGAAAGTGGCTGATCTAGGTTCGATATGGGAAGAAAAGACCGGCGTACCCATCCCCCTGGGAGGCATCGCTTCAAAAAGGAGCCTGGGACCGGATATGGCCCGGCAGGTGGATAAGCTGGTGCGACAAAGCCTGGAAACTGCTTTTGCAAATTATCCTTTGATCCCTGATTATGTTCACCGTCATGCACAAACGATGAAGGAGGATGTCATGCGCCGTCATATTGATCTTTATGTAAACGCATTCAGCCTGGACCTGGGAATGGAAGGCCGGGAAGCCATCCGGGTGCTTTACCGGGTATTTTGCACCATGAATCAAATCGAAGAGGGGAACCCGGAAAATTTATTTCTTCAGGGCTTTTGAATAAGCGGCCAGGCATCGCTTGCGGGCAAATTCATGATCCACGATCGGCCGGGGATAGCTCATCTCTTCAAATTCAGGTACCCAGTGCCTGATATATTTTAATTCCGGATCAAATTTTTTTGTCTGCAGGTAGGGGTTAAATATCCTGAAATAAGGGGCAGCATCACACCCGCTTCCGGCGGCCCATTGCCAGCCCCCGTTATTAGATGCCAGGTCAAAATCAAGCAATTTACCCGCAAAATAGGCTTCCCCCCATCGCCAGTCGATCAGCAGGTGCTTTGTGAGAAAAGAAGCAACGATCATCCGGACACGGTTATGCATATAACCAGTGGCATTCAATTCCCTCATCCCGGCATCCACGATCGGGTATCCCGTCATCCCTTTGCACCATGATTCGAATTCGGCCGGGTTATTCCGCCAGGAGATCTTATCATATTCAGGTTTAAAGGCATGCCCAACTACTTTCGGGAAATGCCAGAGGATCATCTGGTAAAAATCCCTCCATATTAATTCGTTGAGAAATGTTTCATTGAGAGCCCCCGCCTCACCGGCAAGCTGACGGATGCTGATGGTTCCGAAACGAAGGTGTACGCCCAGTCGGGTAGTTCCATTAGCCGCCGGGAAATCCCGGAGATCCTTGTAATGCCTGATCACCTGTCCCTTCCATTCGGAGTCGGGAAAAGACAGCCCGGTTTTCTGAAATCCGATCTGTTCCGGAGAAAAAAGTGGTCGCTCATCCTGTTGGAAGAATGACTTGAAATGCTTTCTAACCGGATAGGATTGCAGGTAGAAGTCGGTCAGCAGGGATTTCCATTTCCGGGAATAGGGTGTGAAAACAGTATAGGGCTTCCCGTCATCCTTACATACTTCATCCTTTTCAAATATTACCTGGTCCTTAAAATGGTGAAAGGCCACACCCTGTTCAGACAACCAGGCGGCAATATCCTTGTCACGTTTCCGGGCATAGGGTTCATAATCATGATTGGTAAAAACCTTTTCCACCCGGTAATCATGAAGCAGTTCCTTAAAGATATCGGCAGGTTTACCATACCGGGTATCAAGGGTAGAGCCCAGCCGGAGCAGCTTTTTCTGTATTTCCTGGAGGGCCTTGTGGATAAACTCCACACGGCGGTCTTTTTTGTCCTCCAGCTCATCCAGGATATCGGAATCGAAAATAAAAACGGGAACCACCGGATTTTTGTCTCGCAAGGCATGGTAAAGACCGGCATTGTCATCCAGGCGGAGGTCCCGGCGAAACCAGAAAATATTTACGGTGGGTCTCATCGGGTTGATCAACAAATTCAGGAAGAAATGGTTTGAATAAACCGCTCATGGAGGCCCCGGGTATTTTCACATCCAAATTGCTTTTCCCTGAACCGTCCTACCCAGCGAATCCCGCGGATGGCATTACTGAGAAATATTTCATCCGCTTCGAGAAGATCGTTGATCTGTATCCTGGTTTCTTCAACAGCCATGCCATGCTCTTGAAACTGGCCGATTAGGTGTTTCCGCATCACTCCCGCAATGCATCCTTCAGAAAGGGACGGGGTGCGGATCCGACCTTGCCTGATCAGGAAAATATTGGCAATCGTGGAATCGGCAAGGTACCCGTCTGTGTTGAGCAGAAAACAGTCATTCAGCTTATTTTTTTTAGCATATTGGGCCGCCAGGGCATACGGCAGAAAACCCGAGGATTTCAGGGTTGAGTATTGGTCACAAGTCTTTCGCGCATCCGGAAAAATATCTGTAACCAGTCCGTTTTCATTGAGCCTGTTCATCCCCTCATCAAGAGGCCAGGATTCAATAAGGTATCCAGCGGGTCCCGGGTAGTCATAAATCCCCCCATTACCATGGTAAACGGACAATCTTACCCGGGCCAGCTTTTCCGCCTTGTTTTTCCTGCAAAGTGACAGAATCTCGTTTTTTAATCGGGCAGCCGTGAAGTGGACCGGGATTTTCATACCAAGCAAGGTCATTCCTGAAAATAATCTCTCGAAATGCAGTGTTTCAAGAAGTATTTTTTCACTGGAAACCTTCATGGTCTCAAATAGTCCGTTGCCGTACCTGTACGACCGGTTTCCGGCCAGGATAACGGGCTTGTCTGCAGGCTGGAAAGTTCCGTTTATGCAAATCTGAATCACGGGCTTAAGTTAGCGCAAAAAAAGATCCCGTCGCGCCTGGCGGACGGGATCCGTGAATATGCTTGCCATTTGAAACTACGCGTGTTCAACGATGCCTGCCTTAACGGCATACATCACCAGGCCGGCCATGGATTTGGTTCCGGTCTTGGTTTTAAGTTTGTCACGGATGGCCTCAACGGTACGGGGACTCAGGTCCACGATATCCGCAATCTCCTTGGTGCTTTTCTCCTCACACATGAGTTTCAGGATGGTGATCTCCTTTTCTGTCAGGTGAACATCCTGGGGCATGCTGGATTCGTTTGTGCGCTTGGTGCGCAGACCACTAAGCAGGGCCTTATTTGTAAGCTCGTTGAAATAAAAATCATTCTCAAAAACACCCCGGATCGCTTCGTAGATCATTTCTGAACCCGATTCCTTGGTAAGATAGGAATTGGCCCCTATCTCCATCATTTTAGAAATAACGGAATGATCATTATGCATGGAAAGCATAATCACTTTAACCTCCGGGTACAGTTTTTTGATTTCCGGGAGCGTAGTCAGACCGTCCATAATCGGCATGGAAATGTCGAGCAGCACCACATCCGGGCGGATATGACGCAGCAGGTTCAATAATTGCATGCCGTTCTCAGCTTCGGCCACCATCTGGATATCTTTCCGTGCCTGGAGAGAAGTCTTGACACCGGTGCGGAACAAGGTATGGTCATCGGCAATGGCTACCTTGATAACGGAGTTGGTTTCGGGATTTTTCATGGATTAATTAATTAGTAAAAAAATATTGGATTTAGTATTAATTCCGAATGCAAGATGGAAAAAACCCGTTACATACACTATAGGGAAAGTACTTGATTTAACAAATGCGGAAACTACCGAAAACAACGCTCTATCGGAACTCTACGATGGGGTTATGAAATTTTACGCATGGGGCAGTAAATTCCGAATATTTCAAATCGGGCAGTTGCCCTCTTGTTAACATTTGCCTGTGCATATACTTTTGTTCCAGAAAGTTGATTGACACGGATGACTTGCTTAACCTTCTCATCCAATGTCCATAACCGTCCAGAAGCTATTTCCAAATCCTTTGAAAAAACCAACCCGGTTTCAACCGGGAGGCAACTCAAACCGGCCAGTCAACTTTCTCTTTTTCAGCAGTCCCGTTTTTATAATCCAAAACCGTGTGAAGTGAACCAAACCCTGCGACTGTTAGTCCCGACTCTATGAAACCCCAGCCGCAACTTATCTTTTCTCTTTCATAACAGTAACGTCAAGCCCCGGTCCTCATAACGCCGGGGTTTTTTTTATCCAACCGAAGAGGGTCATGATTTTTCCGCAACCAGGTAGGCGCGCGGCTCCCCGACAGCAAAAGGCTTTTTACCGGGAATGCTGAAAACCTCCCGGAGACGCAGGCCGGCGCCCGCAAGCATTGATTCCATCTCGTTAAGCGAGTATATATAATCGATACCTTTTTTGATTTCTTCCTTTCCATCCGGCGACTGGATCCTGCTTTCCGTTTCCATCCGCGTGGGTTGAAAAAGAATGGCAGATTCAGTCAGGAATTTCAATTCACCGATCCTGCTCCAGCCCCTTTCGCGGAAATTCTTATAGATAATCTCAGCAAGAGACCAGCTATTTACCAGTAGGGAACCACCTTGTTTAAGGGAAGAGGAGATCATGGAGAATAATTTCCCAACCGATGGCGGGTCAAAGAAATTCAGGCTGTTACCCATGCATATAGTGAGATCGTATTGTCCTTCCGGGTAAAAATCCAATACAGAACCGCAAACCAGTGTGACTGGTAAGTTTTCATTTGTCGCAGCCTCCCTGATTTCATCAATATAAGCTCCCAGGTTGTCAACCGCAGTAACCTGTACCCCCTTCCGGGACAGGGCAAGCGTATGACGGCCGTACCCGCACATCAGGTCGAGCACGCGGCTTTCCGGCTGTAAACCAAAATAGGGAATCATGAAATCAATCTCCCGGCGGGTCAGTTCATCGGGGATCATGGCTTTCCAGATCTCCTTGTAATGACCGTCGAAGAATGTATCGTTGATATTATTCATGCTATGCGATTCCGCGGAATGAATGTACTTATTCCAGGAGCTTGTTCCGCATGCCGTACATAACAAGTCCGGCAATGGTTTTGGCGCCTACTTTTTGTTTCATGTTCTGCCGAATCGTCTCGATCGTTCGGGGACTCAGGAATACTTCTTTGGAAATTTCCTCGGTGGTTTTGTCTTCGGCAATCAGTTTCAGAATCTTGATCTCCTTCTCCGAAAATTTTACCGGGTTGGGGTAAAACTGTCTTACAGTCTTTTTATGCTGCAACTTCAGAAGTACAGCTTTATTCACGAGTTCATTGAAATAAAAATCATCGTTCATACACGTGAGTATGGCCTGGTAAATTTCCTCCGGATCGGTGGTCTTGGTCAAATAGGCATTGGCTCCCATTTCCATCATCTTGGTGATCATCTCCTGGTCATCGTACATGGTTAATACAATGATTTTGAGTGCCTCATATTCTTTCCTGATTAAGCTGATCGCATTGATCCCGTCTACTTCAGGCATCCGGATATCCATCAGGATTACATCAGGGATCTTAAGTTGGAGTTTATGCATCAGATCTTTCCCGTCTTCGGCCTCCCAGAGTATTTTCAAATACTCCTTGTCCTTCAACGCCATACGTATACCGTCACGGAATATCTTGTGGTCGTCCGCAATCGCCACTTTGATTTCTTGGGAGCTCATTGGGTATTGGTTTGCAGTAATTTAATGGGGGTTTGCGTAAAAGTACGCAATTTTAAATCAGGCCGAAAAATTAGTTTATCCTACCTAAGTGAGTAATTAAAGGAGAACTGGTAGATAGGCAGGGTGTAGTCGATCTCGGGTTTTTTGATATACCGGTAATAAATCACTTTGATATCGACCAGTTTATTGATGGTAATACCCCATGCAAGTGACCAGCCGTGATATAAGCCCTTTGTCTGTATGGATGGGAGAATCTCCATGAGCTGATTTTTCCCGCTTTTTGCAGCTATGTACCGAACGGTAGCCCAGAAAAGCCCCAGGTTCCTGGCATTGTTTCGCTCCCAGGCGCCAGTTTGAAAATACAAACCGGTGGTTCCGAATCCGTTGAGGAAATTCAACGGTTTACCCGTAAAAGGACTGCTTGCCATGCCCGACCTGTAAGCGGACAGGATCCTGACCCCGAACTGGTAGACAATCCCCCACCGGGTAAGACCGGCAGAACGGGCTCCAAAGTAGATTATGCCATCAGCCGAAATATTAACCAATCCACTCATCGGGTTTATAAAATGTACAAACAGCTGTTCATTGCTTAACTGGCCACCTGCCAGCTGCGGACTCTGGAAATTATTAGAAGATACCCCGCTGTAAAAAGAAAGAGGGATTGCAAATCGTCCCGGCTCTCCGATAAATAACCTGATGATCCGGGCCGAGGCATTCATCTGCCCGGTACTTACAATATCAATAAACCCGGAATTCAGGACTTCAGGCTTTATACCGGTCGCAATTGCATGGGGGCCCTTTTCAGATACCATATTAACAGTATCGGAATTTTCTTGAGCGAAAGAATTGCAGCCCCCCCCAAAAAACAGCATGGCAAGTATGATGCCGGTATAAATCCTGAATACCAAGGGGACCATAAAAAGAGAATCATAAAAGGTCTGAAATTAATTGCCTGGCAGCATCAGGCCACTCGTATACATGATTATTTGTCCGGCTAACACCTATCCATACCGGATACCCCTTATTTCTTCTGAACAGGGAGTCTGCCTTTATAACTAACAACCAGGAGGTAATAGGTCAAAAATACCGGCAGGCTCATGATGAGAAAAGCCAGCACGGAGGAAGCAATATCTCCGGCAGAATTACTGTATGTGCCTTCCTGTGTACCTGCCAGAGCTTTGCAAACATCCAGGGTTAAAATATTCAAAAGACCATGTACAAGCCCCAGCAGCCACACATTCCGGACCCGGATCAGGAGAACCCCGAATAAAAGACCCATGAAAAATGCATATACCAACTGAGGGATCACACTTATGAGCGGGGAGTTTGTCAGGTTGATCAGATGCATCGCTGAAAAAAACAGGGCTGAGACGGTGCAAAAAAAATGCAGGGAGCGGTTTGGGTAATGGGTCCGAAGGTGGCCAAGGATCACACCCCTGAACATGACTTCCTCCAAAACACCCGCCAGGATTTTGTAACTAATAAAACAAACCGACAGGAAAGAAGGAGTCAGGCAGGAGAGCTTATCCACCCTTAACATGATCAAACCCGGGAAAATCAACGGGATGAGCAATAACCAGGGATTTTTTATACCGGATCCTGAAAATCCCCCGGTTTTAAGGATCCCCCACCTGGCTGCAACCAGGCAAAAAATACCAATGGCCATAAAATCGCGGACAAAAAGTATTAAGTAGTCGTACCCGGTTTGGGGAAACACATCCCCCCGTCTTTCCGTCAACTGAACCAGATCGCCAAACAGGAAAAATAATTTCCAAAACCCCAACAACCCGAGCATTAAAATCAGGTACAGTAATATATGTCTTGGCTTCATAACAGTTTTCTTAATCAGTTATGCAATACCCGTGTACATGTTCCCCCAATCAGTGATTGAGGGAACATGGTACCGGTTTCACGATGGCCACGAAAACCCGAGGTCACATTCCTTGACTTCCCAATAGCCAAAGAATGGCCAGCAGGTTTGAAAACATAATTCGCGGATACTCAGTGGCCAGCTGTAACAGCTTTTCCAGACGAACTTGCACCTGATGCTGAAACCGAAAGTTTCCGGAAGCGCACTTACATGCAAAAAACCCTCGTCATATAAAATGGTTGATCGCTCAGGCAACTGATAGGCGCCGGCCATCAGTGATGTTTCTCCCTTTACATAATTGAAAGTTTTAATTGAAGTCAGGATCCCGTCACCTGCCTGCTGGTCATAATTCCTGCCGTCATCCCTGAATTCTTCACCATTGATATCAACGATCCTGGGAACCTTACCAGCCTCATAAAAATTGACCGCTTTTACACATTTTACATAACTTCCTGACGAAACGCCCAGTCGTACAAAATCCGTATATGCAATATGGGCTCTTGCATATTCCTCTGTATATATATCCGAATCTTCCTGGGCCCTTGACTCTCTTGTGATCAATAAGACAAAGGCCATTGTGGCAAACCATTTAAGTGTTCTCATGTCTGTAGTTTTTCCCGCCTACTCGATTCAAAACCCGGTTTTCGGCACCCCCGTCTCACTTAACCCAACCGCCGGCTGGCTGGCAACTGATTGGTCAAAAATAAATGTCGCGAAAGCCGAACTCATGAGAAAACAACCATTCGTTTTATGTTCTTTTACTAGTCAAGTCCGGGTTCTCAACGCCGTTGCGGACTCTAAACTTCATGCCTGAGGAACAGGAGAACAAACTAATTTAGGAGGGCAAACCACGATTCAGAAAAAAAACATTTTTATACGTTTTTTTCTGATCAAAGTTTCCTTAACAAAAGAACTTGAAGTTCTAATTTAGCACAGTATCATAAAGATGGAATACCAAAAACTAATAGCAGACCTTGAACAAACCTACTACGCACAGGTGGTTTTATTAATTGTTGAACTGGCGACCCTAATTACTGGAATTTTATACACTAGAAAACTTAAAACTCAAAATTTATTCATCCTATACATCGCTTTAGATTTATGTTTCCTGATCATCAATTGGCTTTTTCTGCTTTTAAATGTTCCACACAAATTCCTATTAATATATACAGATACAACAAATGTCATTATTGGTTATGTCGAACTTCTGGTCTACTATAAATATTTTAAAAAAGTTTTATTTGGGAAAAAAATACACTATTACATTAACTACAGTCTAATTATATATTCTTTAGTGCTGCTTTATACATTTGCATTTTTACTTAGAACAGACAATAACAATGTCCGTTACACAACATTTCTTATTAATACATTTGAGTTTATTTTGCTTTTGCCACCATGCCTATACTACTATTACCAAATTCTTACTTTTCCTTCTAACACAAATTTGAATCTTTCGGAGCGACCTTCCTTTTGGATTATTACTGGTATTTTCTTCTTCTGTATCATCTCGATCCCCTACTACCTTTTAACAACCTACATGAGTAAAACAAACAATGAATTTAAAAACATTGCTATATTGGCTTTATACTATCTACCATTTTCTATTAATTTTTTATTCTTAATTAAAGCATTTAGATGCAAAAAAATTCTTACGATATAGTCATATTTTTAGCTGTTGTCACTTTGATCATTTTATCAATGGTTGCATTTATTGTGTTTATCATGGTCAATTACCGAAAAAAACAACACCTTTTTCAGCAATCAATTGAGAATCTCAAGCTCGACAATGAAAAAGCCCTTCTGAATACCCAACTGGAAATCCAGGAACAAACTTTTCAGCATATATCGAGGGAGATCCATGACAATATCGGGCTCCTGCTAACCCTGGCAAAACTAAACCTGAACACTTTGGAATGGGGGAACGACCAGAATTCAAAAGAAAAAATGGAATCTACCATTGAACTACTGACCAGTTCCATCGCCCAGCTCAGCGACATCTCGAAAAGCCTGAATGCCGACATTATCAAACGACACGGTCTGCTGGAAGCGATCGATGAAGAAATGAAACGGATCAGGAAAACCGGTCTGTTTAAACTGGACCTGTCGGTAAGCGGGACCCCGGTTTACATGGAGAGCCGCAGGGAACTCCTTCTTTTCCGCATCATCCAGGAAGCCTTCAACAACATCATCAAACACGCCGGCGCCAGTTTTGCCGGGCTTTACCTGCACTATTTACCCGATAAACTGGTCGTTTCCATCAGCGACAACGGAAGAGGATTTCATCACCAAAGCATATCAAAAAACCAGGCCGGATTGCAAAATATGGAAACACGGACCAGGGTTTTACAGGGTGATATGGAAATCAGCAGCCGCCCGGAAACCGGAACCACTCTTACATTTAAAATCCCCCTGGAATAAATATGGAAAAAACAAACCTTCTAAAAGTAGCGCTCGTAGACGACCATATACTTCTGCGCAACGCCCTGGCCAGCCTGATCGACGGGTTTGGCAATTGCAAAGTAATCTTTCAATGCAGCAACGGACTCGAACTAATTGAACAGATCAAGTTGGGTAAACTTCCGGATGTGGCCCTGCTAGACCTGAACATGCCCGGGATGGATGGCATGGAATCATCCGCCTGGCTCCAGCAAAACCATCCCGAAGTCAATGTGCTAATGCTTACCATGTACGATTCGGAACTGACGATGATCCGCATGCTCCAGGCGGGGGTAAAGGGATTTCTGAAAAAAGACATTCATCCGTCTGAACTGAAATTCGCCATCCAGTCGGTCATGCAATCCGGTTATTATTATTCCAATCATACCGCCGGCAAGCTGATCAACCTGTTCCGGCATAACACAGACGGCCAGATGGACCTGAACAAAACCGTTTTATCTGATGAGGAGCTCAGGTTCCTGAAACTGGTTTGCTCGGATATGACTTATAAGGAGATCGCCCAGATCATGGGTATGAACCCCCGGACCGTGGATACGCTCCGTGACCAGCTGTTTGTAAAACTGGATGTCCGGAGCCGGGTTGGGCTGGCCATGATCGCCATCAAACACGGGGTGGTTACCTTCTGAAATCCGGACCGGATCCTGAAAATGCTGTAAATACCTCCTCGCGAACCGGTCTCGTGTTTTTTCATCCTGAATTGCGTAGATTTTCATGGGCCATGTGAAAAACTACGGGCAGGCCCGTAAAATCCGAACCAGCTTTCTTCCGTGCATTTGCTCTTGCAGACCCTTTGTCGACCCTGTACATTTGACCCAAGTTGATTGACGGAGGACCAGCCCCTCAGATCATCCAATGTCCTGAAAACCGTCCTTAATAATATTTCCAAATCCCTTGAATGCCAACTGCGAAATCCAATGTCAATCAACTTATTTTCCAATTTCATCAACCGAAACATCCCCGGGTGTTTCTGAAGTCATAAAGGCAGGTTACCCTCTCCTCTTTAATTATCCCATCTTTTCCACAGCTGTTGATAACCGGGAAAATTCCAGGTAAATCCCCTATATTTACCATCGTATTTTTACGGTTTTCGACTAGTAGTACTACCCTTTTCGGGCTAGTAGATATACGAAAAAATATTGCTCCAACGGGCTGAAAAACATTCGATTATGGTTCCAAAAATGATCCTTTTGATATTTCAACCGGTTGCACCCCTTAGCTGTCTTTTACATATTTATATCACGAAATATTTCGACTAAGGCTTTAAAAACGTTACTGTTATGAAAAAGAATGCAAGAGCATGGCAAACTGATGACCTGCTAATTACTGTTTGGGAAGACTAAATAGTTAGTCGAGAGAAGAATCATTTCTAAAAAAAGTTTTTCTATTTTTGGATAGATTAAAATCCAAACAATAGAAAAGCTTTTTTATTATATCGTAGCCTCCTCATATTTAGCCATTGCTGTAAGTTTTATTCTTACCAGGTTAAAATATAAGAATTTAACTCATATAATACTTGCTGCTTACGGGGTATTATTTTTCTCATTGTTATTGCTTTTCGAATTTTTAAGTACAAAAGATCAAAAAACAATCTTTCAAACAGTATATACATTTATTGAATATTCCTTCTTCGCATTTTTTATTTGGTCAAACTTAATAAACAAGACTGCCAAAAATTTAATATTAATACTTAGTCTAGCTTTTTTAGTTTTTCAAGTTTTTTACTATTTAGAATCAAGTATATATCGACTTGATTCTGTACCGATTGCAATAGAAACAATTTTATTATTTGTCTACATAGTTTACTTCTTCTATGAGTTTTCCAGAAAAATTAGAACTTATTACATATATAATCATTATTGTTTTTGGATTGCGGTAGGAATATTAATTTACCTGGGCGGCTCTTTCTTCTTTTACATATCAATAAATGAGCTTAACAAACAAGAAGTTGAAACTTTTGGAAATCTTACCTACACTACTGAAATCGTAAAAAATATTCTTTTCTCTTATTCATTGTTTGTTTTCGTAAAGAACCCTATTTCTCATACTAGAAGCGGGAAACAAGTTAAAATTCCATTCCTCGACATGATTTAATCAAACTGCAACCACTAACCCAAAATGTATTTTCTTCAAGCTACCAAATCTGGAGTATCACTTGTGCTCTTTCTCGGCACTATCGGTATGGTTATACTGGTGGTGGCGCTTGTGATATTCATCATTCTTCACCAGCGACGGGTACTCCGATTCCAGAACAAGATCAACCAGATGGAGCAGGAGCAGCAGAAGATCCTCCTGAATGCTTCGATCAAACTGCAGGAAGAGGAGCGCCAACGCCTGGCCGCCGACCTGCATGATGATGCAGGTCCGCTGCTGGCAACAGCCCGTCTCTACCTGAATGAAAACCTCGTCAACCAGGACAAAGCCACCCAGTTACAGTCCATTTTCCAGGCCCGCCAGATCATTGATGACACCATACAACTTATCCGAAATATCAGCCACAGCCTCATGCCCCCCACCCTCAAGAATTTCGGGTTGGAATCCGCCATCAATGACCTGTTTCAGAAAATCAGCGGATCCGGTACAATCAATGCCAGCAGCAGGTTTCATGAATATAAGGAACGCCTGAAAGGGGAAAAGGAACTGATCATCTTCCGGATCGTGCAGGAACTCATCAACAATATCCTCAAGCACAGCAGCGCCAGTTTCATCCACCTGACCCAAAATGTCCACGCCGATAAATTCTACCTCCGTATCCACCACGACGGACGGGGAATTGTCCAGTCTGATTTCGACAAACTCAATAAGAGCAATGTAGGCCTGGGATTGAAAAATATCAGCAGCCGCCTGCGCGTGGTACAAGGGAATATCAACTTTGAAAAAGACATCTCCCAAACTTATTACAAAGTCACCATCGAACTGCCCAAAGATGAACCGTACCAGTAATCGGTATGGAATTCTGCACAACTGGAAAAAATCCGGTCCGGCTTAAAGCAAGCGGGAGGGCCGTATATTTTCCAGGGAACAGACCGACTCCTGATCCGGTAAAGTGATTAACTTTGTAAAACATCTGATAACTATGGGAATCATCAAAGTGGCCATTGCGGACGACCACAAAATCTTCAGGAAAGGCGTGATCCTGTCCCTCCGGGCCTTCTCCAATATTAAATTCGTTCTCGAAGCAGAGAACGGGGATGAACTGATCAACGGTATTCCGGCCGCTGAACCCGATGTGGTGCTTATGGATCTGCGTATGCCCGGAAAAGACGGGATAGAAGCCACCAAGGCAATCAGCAAACTATTCCCACAGGTAAAAGTGCTTATCCTGAGCATGTACGAAGACGAAAGATTCGTATACCACCTGATGGAAAACGGCGCCAACGGCTACCTGCTTAAAAACGCGGAACCCAACGAGATCCGACGGGCCATCATGGAAGTATTTGAAAAAGGATATTACCTGAACAATTTTGTAAACCGGATCCTTCTTAAAAAATCACATGCCCGCCAAAAAGTGGTGCCGTCACTGAACAACGAGGTTACCCTGAGCGATAAAGAACGGGATGTGCTTCGGTTTATTTGTATGGAATTCACCGCCGCGGAAATTGCACAGAAAATGGAGATCAGCCCGCGAACCGTGGAAGCCATTAAAGACCGGCTTATGGAACGGTTTGGCAGCAAGAACACGGCGGGACTTGTGTTTTTCGCAGTAAAGAACAACCTGATCGAGTAGGAACCGGTTCCCGGGAAAAGGATCATTTGCTCCCGTTCATCAAAACTGCATTTCGGGTATTTCCCCTTCAATAACCAGTTTACCAGCTGTTTTGCTCCGGATCTCCTCCACGCTTACACCCGGGGCCCTTTCGAGCAACCTGAATCCCTCCGATGTAATATCGAGAACAGCCAGGTCACTTACAATCTTTTTAACACATTTCACCCCGGTAAGAGGCAGGTTACAAGCCGGCAAAAGCTTCGACTCCCCCTTCGGATTTGTATGCATCATGGCCACGATAATATTTTTGGCGCTTGCCACCAGGTCCATGGCGCCGCCCATACCCTTGACCATCTTCCCGGGTATTTTCCAGTTTGCGATATCGCCTGTATCGCTCACTTCCATAGCGCCCAAAACCGTCAGATCCACTTTCCCGGCCCGGATCATACCAAAACTCATCGCCGAATCGAAAAAGGCAGAGCCCGGGACCGTGGTGATCGTTTGTTTTCCGGCATTGATCAGGTCAGGGTCTTCCTCTCCATCCACAGGAAAAGGCCCCATCCCAAGTAATCCGTTTTCACTTTGCAAAACCACATGAATGTCATCCGGAATATAATTTGCCACGAGGGTGGGGATGCCGATTCCGAGATTCACATAATCACCGTCCCTGAGTTCCCGGGCGATCCGTTGGGCAATTTGTTCTTTTGTTAGTGCCATGATTCAGTATTGAGGGTGATACCCGGCCGGTTTACCGGGCCTTTCTCACCGTGCGTTGTTCAATCCTCTTTTCATAACCGCTTCCCTGGAAAATCCGGTGTACGTAAATCCCCGGGGTGTGGATATGATCCGGGTCCAGATGCCCGGACGGTACCAGCTCCTCTACTTCTGCTATTGTAACTTTTCCGGCCATCGCCATCAGGGGGTTGAAATTCCGGGCCGTTTCCCGGTATATAAGGTTCCCATCCGGATCCCCTTTCCAGGCTTTCACGATCGCAAAATCAGCCTCAAATGCATATTCCAGCAGGTATTCTTTCCCGTTAAAATGGCGGGATTCTTTTCCGATTGCAACTTCCGTTCCTGCACCGGCAGGAGTAAAAACAGCCGGCATTCCGTATCCCGCAGCGAGGCAACGTGTGGCGAGGGTTCCCTGTGGAATCAGCTCCACCTCGAGTTCACCGCTTAGCAGCTGTCTTTCAAACTCGGCGTTCTCTCCCACATACGAGGAGATCATTTTCCGTACCTGCTTTTGCTGCAACATCAACCCGATACCGAAATCATCCACACCCGCATTGTTTGATATGCAGGTCAGATCACGAATACCTTTCCGGACCAGGGCAGATATACAGTTTTCAGGAATCCCGCACAACCCAAACCCGCCAAGCATCAGCACAGCCCCGGACTGAATATCCTTTATCGCTTCATCCGCATTGTCGATGACCTTGTTCATTCCGATTTGTTTGCTGTAAAATTAAGAAACTTGAATGGCCGGGCGAAACCGGATTCAATTCACTTCCAACGGAATTCCTTTCCGTCTTTTGGTCACGGAATCTTTTCCTGCCAATGTGTCTTTTGTAATTACTTCCGGTTGAGGAACTATTTCCGGCGCCGGGGGAGTTTCCTGTTTTTTGGCCGAAATGGAATCCAAAATGCTCCTGAACTGACGTGGGTGGGCCAGGTAATAGTTGATACTTTGCTGAAATTCTTCCCGGGTTGTATGGTGTGACCGGAAAATATCGCGGTACAGTTTGATACTTTCCTTCCGCTTATTCGAGGATGTATCCCTGCTAAATACAAAACTGGCAAGAAATTGATCCGCCCTCATCACATCAAAAAGAACCTCTGTCATCCGGGGAGCAGGCATTACTCCCGGAGGGATCTCATCCTTGCGGGAACAGGCCGGAAACAAAAACCCGGTACAGACACATATCAGGAACAGGAATCTCATTTCAGTTCCTTATACGCCTGTGAATTGGTCAGGTCAAGTTTGGTCAGCATCTCCCGCGCACGGGTTTTGATATCGGGGTTTGCTTTGCTGAATACCTTGACCAGCTCATTGCTTTTGCCCTGGAAAAAAACCTGAACGATCATCGAATTGGGGTTTTCCCGGTTCAGGCTTGTGAGAAAATTCAGGCAGTTTAATATCCCGGCACGCCCGGCCTCCTCGTTTTCATAAAAAAGATCCATACCGCTCCGGTAATAGGCATAAAGGGCATCATGAATCAGCGCAAAGCGACTGTTGTTCAGGTTTTCCGCCAGCCAGTAGCGGTTCCGAAAACTCTCGAATGACTTCCAGCCACCGATTTCCCGGCCTGATTCGGGGGCATTGTTTACGATATTCCAGGCTTTCTGGAAAAAAGGGTCCCCGCCCCGTAAACTGAAAGAAGCGTAATCGAGCCCCAGGATAATATTCGCATAAAAGGCCATCACGGCTGTGATATTAGCGACCAGTGGGTCATTTCCCTGAACCCGGTTTTCATTGAATTCTATAGGTTGGAATTCAATATACCGGAATGTGATGTTATCGTCCTGAAAATTGAGAATTGGGGAAAGATAAGTTGTATTGAAAACCGGGCGCGCTGCCTGCACGGTAAGTTTTCCTTTATAAATATTGTTTCCGGGGGCATCATCAATCAACAGCAGGAAACTGCACTGGATCTTCTCAGCGGGCTGAAATACATCATTGCTCCATTTGCGGCTGTTGATAAAATTGGTTAATCCGGTTTGCAGCGTCTGAAAGATCTTCCTGTCCACCGTAGTGCTCACTTTACTGGCGTTGATCGTCACCCGGGCCTGGATCTCCTGCCCGTATGAGACCTGAAAAAAGAACACCAGGAGCCATGCCATTCCAATTATTTTACGCATAATAATATCGGATTATGGTTTCAACGATATCGCGGGCCACCTCATTTTTCGATTTCACATCAAAACGTAAGGGCTGGCCGTTTTTTTCGAAAATAGTGATCTTATTTGTATCCAGCCCGAATCCGGCACCCTTATCCAGCAGCGAATTCAATACGATCATATCTGCATTTTTGCGGGTCAGTTTTTCTGCCGCATATGTTTCCCCGTCAGTTGTTTCCAGAGCAAACCCCACCAGCACCTGACCGGGCTTTTTCATCTCACCAAGACTTCTCAGTATATCCCGGGTAGGCGCCAGTTCCAGGGTGAAAGGGGCGCCGCTTTTCTTGATCTTTTCCGTGGCTTTTTCTACGGGCCGGTAATCAGCTACGGCCGCGGCCATTATGGTGATGTCCGTCAAAGGAAAATGATGAATCGAGCTGGAGTACATTTCCTCCGCCGTGGTAACCCGCTCCACTTTTATCCCGGCTGATATCCCGGTGATGGATGAGGGGCCCAGGATCAGGGTAACTTGGGCACCCTGCCTGCAGAGTTCTTCAGCCACAGCCACGCCCATTTTCCCGCTGGAGTGGTTCCCTATGAAACGAACAGGATCCAGGGGTTCGTATGTAGGCCCGGCCGTTACCAGGGCCTTTTTCCCTTTCAGGGGGCCGCTAAAAAAAAAATGATCAGTGATATACCGGATGATCTCTTCAGGCTCTGCCATCCGCCCTTCGCCCTCCAGCCCGCTGGCAAGTTCGCCGGTACCGACCGGAATGACCCGGTTACCAAAAGAGCCGATCTTTTCGAGGTTTTGCCGGGTGGCTGGGTGATGCCACATATCTTCATCCATGGCCGGAGCAACAGCCACCGGGCAGGTAGCTGAAAGGTAAACGGCCATAAGCAGGTTGTCGCAATGACCATGGGCCATTTTGGCCAGGCTGTTGCAGCTCAGCGGAGCCACCAGCATAAGATCAGCCCATCTTCCCAGCATCACATGATTTGACCAACTCTGGCTGTCGAACAGGTCGCTTAATACCGGGTTTCGGCTAAGCGTGGAAAGCGTAAGCGGGGAAACAAAATCCCTGGCAGCGGGTGATAGGATTACCTTGACTTCGGCTCCTTCACGTACAAGCATCCGTACCAGGTAAATGGCCTTATAAGCAGCGATGCTGCCCGTGATACCCAATAATATTTTTTTTCCTGCTAACAATGGTCTTCAAAATTACCGATTCGTTTGAAAATCCGGTGATCCGAACCCCACCCGGTAAAAGTAAAAAAGCGACAGGAAACCCCATCGCTCAAAAAAAGATTCTTCCCTCGAATCAGCTGAAAAGCTCGTCTTCTCCTTTCCGGAAATAAACTTTCTCGTCGAGGAATTCCTGGGTGGCAAGCAGGGCCGGGTTGGGCATCCGCTCATAAGCCCGGGAGATTTCGATCTGCTCCTTATTCTCATGGATCTCTTCGAGGCTGTCTGTATGACTGGCGAATTCTTCCAGTTTATTGTGCAGTTCTTCCTTAAGCGAAATATTGATCTGGTTCGCCCGCTTGCCTACGATGGCAATCGACTCATACAAATTCCCGGTCTTTGACTTGATGTCATCCAGGTTGCGGGTTTCCACATTGTTGGTGATACCAGCGCTAAGCTGACGTCTTAACTTGCTCATTATTTGATACTTTTAATTTTTTTTGAGATAAGTTTAAAAAATCATCGACTTCCTTTTTCAATTTGCTTTCCGGGAAGCGGTCTGTAAATTCATTGCACTCGCTGACCACTTGTTCATACCGTTCAATCTTCTTTTCTTCAACACTCATCTCGGCAAACCGGTAAAACGACTTGATGATCATAAGCTGGTATTCATCCGCCCGTTGTGACTCGGGGAAATTGTCCAGCAGGGTACTGAAAGCCACGCCAGCCGCTCTGAACTGACCCATATCATAATAGAGCTGGGCTCCCTTGTATTCCTTGATTTCCAGCTTAGCACGGCATTTCTCAATGATCTCCCAGGCCTCTTTGTTTCGCTCCGAACGGGGGTGTGTATTAATGAAAGTCTGCATCATCCCGATCGTTTTGATCGTACTGGTCTGATCCAGCTCCGGTTTCGGAGACTGACGGTAATAACAGTACGCCCGCATAAAGTCCACTTCCTCGGCTCTTGCACTGTTGGCAAAGAGCTCAAGAAAAGTCTTAAAAATATTCTCCGCGTTCAGAAAATCATTCTGGTAATATGCGCAATATGCATATTTATAATAGATATCCTCAAACTCCTTCTCCACTTTATAGTAAGGCATAACATCCTCAAAAATGAGCTGAGCCTTGGTATATTTTTTCTTTACATAAAACTGTTCAGCCATCCGGAGCTTATAGGCCGGGTCGGGGCTTTTCAGGATCTTGCTGATGCTTTTCTGGGACGCACTGGTCTTTTTGGATGCCTTCTTACTGCTTCCGCAACTCGTTAAAAATAAACCCAAAATAGCGATCCAGATATATCTCATAAAGGTGTGCAAAGTTAACAGATACCCGCAAAACTTATGGAAAAAAAATAACCCTCCAAAATCTCCCCGTTAAGGTTTATATAAACCATATAATCAGCGGTTTGTAAGCCTAAAGAAGGGGGGATGCATAAAAAAGCCCTCCTGCCGGGGCAGGAGGGCTCAAATATTGATCCAACGATTAGTTTTTCTTTCTCAGGTTGGGGTGCGGAGGATCAACCATATTCGGTCCGTCTTCATCTTCAGAAGCCGCACGGAGGTCAACTGTGTTGCAGTCGCCGCCATCCTGGCCATAGTTGAAGATAAAGCGGTCAGCGCTGATTCCTTCCTTATCAACCATATAGTTGATTACAGCATTTACGTGATCCCAGCTGAGCTGCTGCTCGCGCTTGTCGGATGAGCAATAACCGATCACCACAACTTTACAACCCGGGTTGTTCCGGAGTTTGGCAGCTACAGTTGAAAGAACCGCCTTGGCATCATCATTCAGGCTGTTTGATTTGGGTTTGAAAGAAACACTGGGAAGTGCTCCCATTTTTTCCACGCATGTCGAAGGTGTAACTACAACGCCTTTGCAGTCATCCGGGCAGGGGCACTTACCTACACCGTCGGCATCCACAGGCTGGCAATATGTAGGAGTGATCAGTTCTTTATCCTTACAATCAGGTACACCATCGCCGTCTGTATCCAGACTTACACCGTGTGAGTCAACCGGGCAGCCTGACGGAGTCTGCTCGCGGTCGAACTGGTCAGTAATACCATCTCCATCGCTATCCGGAAGCACAGGCTTCGGAAGACGCATCAGGCGAGGGTTGCGGATCTCACTGTAGGCATAATCCAGGGGATTCAGCCACCAAAGCGGCTCTACAGACTTACCGCCGATATTGAAGTTAAGGCCGATAGAAGCGAAGTTATATGAGTCATAATCCCGGGTAAGAGCCGCATCACCGTAGGCATGCTCCTGCCAGCGCTGTCCGTCGAGCAGGTCATCCTTGATGAAAGTATGTCGGTCTTCAATGGCAAGATTCACGCGCTCGCCAAGCTTGAAAGCGACCCCCGCACCGATGGTTCCATGAGGCTTGAATGTGTTTCCAAACAGTTTGGGACGACGGGCACCCTGATTCTCTGCAGGTGTTTCATAAGTTCCGTCGAGCAGATTTTTGAGGGCATCATAAGTGTCTTTACGGCTCTTATATTCACCGTTGGGAGTAATGCTTGCGAAATTATACTTGGTTGTTCCGTTATTAAGGGCGTCAACTTTCGTGTCGTAAATCATACCGCCCACACCTGCGATACCGTAGAAATTAAACCCGGTTTTGGCCTTGTGGAAACGGATGTTGTTCAGGGTTACAATTCCTTCGAGAGAGAGCTCGTGAATCCGGGTCTTGTAGTTGTAGTAAACAACTTCCCAAGGGGTTCTCTCAGGTGCCCCAAAATAATGGTTCAATGAAGAAACGGTTTTGTCGCCTACCTGCTGGGGAATGCGATACGGGGCAGAATATGATGTAGCTGCAGAACCGTTATTGGCCCAGGCGGAATTCTTGGCGAAGTTCTCGGCGGGATTAAAAGTTCTTCCCTTACCGGTTCCATACATGTATTCCAGTCGGAGTGAGAAAATATAACCAAAAGCCTTCCGGATATGAGCGCCAAGACTCGGGAAAGCGAGCTGGGAAGGAATGTCACCGCTTACGTTGAGTAACCCGGTCTTGATACCAAGCTCCCACTGGTTGCGGGGCTTAGCGGGGAAGTTATATGTACCATTCAGGAACTCAGTGTGTTGCGGCATCCGTCTATTCGGAACTACCGATGAGTCCTTGACGTCAAAACTGGCTCCCACCCTTTGTGAAAATCCATAAGACGCTAACAGACAGAACATGCCTGTCAGGATTAATAATTTTTTGCTTGCCATAACTAAGGATTAAGATTTGAAAACAATGTCCTAATAATAGGCAAAAATAAAAATTGAGGGCTAATTACCAAATTTTTATCTTGTTTATTTCGCTTTTGCCCGTTATTTTTCAATTACTTAGTCAATTTTAGGGTCCGATTTGATGCACCCCTCTCCAATAATTTTTTTGCCCGTAAATTGCCCTTTTATAGATGCCTCTTCCCACCCATCTGATACAAGCCGAATTACGCATATTTGAATCCCGTTTCAAAGATGCAGTCAGTAGTCAATCTCCACTGCTTGACCGTATTATGCGCTATATCGTGAAGCGGAAAGGCAAACAGCTCAGACCCATGTTTGTGCTTCTGTCCGCCAAAATGTGCGGGGAAATCACTGATTCTTCCTACCGGGCAGCTTCCCTTGTGGAGCTGTTGCATACGGCTACTCTTGTACATGACGATGTGGTGGATGATTCTATGGAAAGAAGGGGGTTTTTTTCTGTTTATGCCCTCTGGAAAGCCAAGGCCACGGTCCTTATCGGGGATTATCTCCTGGCCAAAGGGTTGCTTGTTTCCCTCGAACACAATGATTATCGCGTCCTGCAATTACTCTCCGACGCGGTCAAAAAGATGAGCGAGGGGGAGTTGTTGCAAATGGAAAAAGCCCGCAGCCTGAACATCCGGGAAGACATCTATTATGAAATCATCCGGAACAAAACCGCCTCCCTGCTGGCATCCGCCTGCGGAGCCGGTGCCTGGAGCACGACCCAGGATGAAGCCGTGACCGAATTGGTAAAACAATTCGGAGAAAAAACAGGGATGGCTTTCCAGATCAAGGACGACCTATTTGACTATGCCAGTGAAAAGATCGGCAAACCCACCGGCAATGACATCAAGGAAAAAAAACTGACACTGCCGTTGATATACACACTGAATACTGTGGATAAGGCCACCCGCCGCAAAATCATTTACATTGTCAAGAACAATAATCAAGATAAAGAAAAAGTAAAATGGGTGATCGATACCGTTACCTCCGCGGGAGGGATCGATTATGCAACCCAAAAAATGAATACCTTTAAACAGGAAGCACTGGACATCCTGCACCAGTTTCCTGAAAGCCCGGCCCGACAGGGGCTGGAAGACATGGTTTTATATGTAACGGACCGAACCTATTGACAGGGTCCGGCAAAAAAGTGAGCAATGAAAACGGAGAAGAGATGGAATTTGCTGACCGCAGACGAAAACAAAGTCCTTTCCCTGCAACAATCCCTGAAGATCAACCCCCTGCTATGCCGGATTCTCGTGCAAAGAGGTATTGACTCCTACGAAAAAGCAAAAGATTTTTTCCGGCCTGACATGGCCGGGCTTCACAGCCCCTGGCTGATGAAGGATATGGAATTAGCCGTTACACGCATAATGACCGCGATGGACCGGCAGGAAAAAATCCTGGTTTTCGGGGATTACGACGTGGACGGAACCACCGCAGTGGCCTGTATGTACCGGTTTTTAAGACCCATACATGCCCCCCTGGATTTCTATATTCCACACCGCTACCGTGAAGGCTATGGCGTCAGCCGGGCCGGGATCGATTTTGCCCGGGAAAACGGGTTTTCCCTGATCATTGCTCTTGACTGCGGAATCAAATCCGTGGAGCTCATCGGGTATGCGAAGGAGTGCGGGATCGATTTTATTGTATGCGATCACCATCTTCCCGACATAACCCTGCCCCCCGCCGTTGCCATCCTGAATACCAAACAAAAAGAGTGCCCCTACCCTT